>JAYNJY010000395.1:0-2356 GCA_038110665.1 Rhodospirillaceae bacterium
CGCCGGAAAGCCCGCCGCCGATGACTTCGTCGGCGAGTTGGTAGTGCGCGCCCATCGACGAGGTCAGGCCGCCGACCAGGAAGCCCGGCACTTCGAGTTGGGCGTTCTCCATCTCGCGCGCCAGCGCCTCGACCAGGCCCGGCACGGCACCGTTCATGGGATCGCCGTGGACAATGCCGAACGGCGGCGTCCGTGCCGCCATCCAATGCCTCGTCTCGTCGCCGATCTCGTCGACGCCGCGCCCGAGCCTGGGCAGCACGCAAAAGCCGTCACGCGGGAAATCGGCGACCATGGCGCAAGCCCCGGGCCGGCCGAACCACTCGCGTCCGGCCCAATCGCCGGCGCCATCGGGCGCGACCGCCATGACGCCCATGCCGACACTGCCGATCCAATGATGCACGCCGGTCTTCTGGCGCAGGTAGCTGACGATCGAGCCGTAGTCCTCGGCGAGCGCATCGGTGACGTAGAGGAAGCCGAGATATTGCCGCCCCGGTCCCGGCTCGAGCCCGTGCAGGCCTTCCTCCAGCGCCTTTGCGGCAACGGCCCAGCTTGCGCCGTCGGTGACGGCGACGCGAACCGGCCGGGAGTCGGGTTCAGATGTACTCATGACCGCATCATAGCGGCTTGGCGGGCGCTTGCGCGAGTCTCCGTACCAAAGGCAGCATGCGCCTGACGATGACGGTGACGCCCTTGGCGTTGGGATGGATGCCGTCGTCCTGGTTGAGTTCCGGCCGGGCGGCGACACCCGCCAGGAAGAACGGATCGAACAGGACGCCGTGCTTCTTGGCCAGCCTGGGGTAAAGCGCATCGAACTCGCTGCCGTACTCGGCGCCCAGGTTGGGCGGCGCCTTCATGCCGGTAAGCAGCACGGCGACGCCGGCCTGCTTTGCGGCCGTGATGATGGCGTCCAGGTTGGCTTCGGTCTGGGCCGGGTCGAGGCCGCGCAGGCCGTCGTTGGCGCCAAGCTCGACGATCATTGCCTGCGGCTTGTCGCCGAGCGCCCAGCCGAGCCGGGCACGGCCGCCCGCCGAGGTATCGCCGGAGACGCCGGCATTGATGATCTGGACATCGACGCCGTCGGCCTTGAGCGCCGCTTGCAGTTGCGCCGGAAAGGCGTCCGCCGCCGCGAGGCCGTAGCCGGCGGTCAGGCTGTCGCCGAGCACCAGAATACGAAAGGAGCCGTCGGCGGCCGCGGCCCGGTCGGACGGAAACGCCAAGGCGGCGATGGCGAGCAACACGCCTGCGAACACTGGGGCCCGGCGCCAAACCTTGCACCGGGCGGTCTTCGACCTCACATTCATGGTTCGATGGATAGCAACCCTGGTCCCGCGCCGGCAATCGAAATCGCCGATCTCCACCTGACGCTCGAGAGCGACGCCGGGCCGGTCGCGGTGCTGCGCGGCATCGATCTCAACGTCGCCCAGGGCGAGACGCTCGGCATCATCGGGCCGTCGGGTTCGGGCAAGACTTCGCTCTTGATGGTCATCGCCGGGCTCGAAGCGGCAACCAATGGTCGGGTCCGTGTCGGCGGCCATGCCTTGGGCGAGCTCGACGAGGACGGCCTGGCGCGGTTCCGCCGCGACAACGTCGGCATCGTGTTCCAATCGTTCCACCTAGTGCCGACCATGTCGGCGCTCGAGAACGCGGCGCTGCCGCTCGAATTCGCCGGCCGCGCGGACGCCTTCGAGCGCGCCGCCGAAGCGCTGACAGAGGTCGGCCTCGGCGAACGCCTCGGCCACTATCCAGGCCAGCTTTCCGGCGGCGAGCAACAGCGCGTGGCGCTCGCCCGTGCCTTCGTCAGCGAACCCGCCATCCTGCTCGCCGACGAACCGACGGGCAGTCTCGACCAGGCCACCGGCGAGGCGGTCATGGCGGCGCTGTTCCGCCTGCAGGAGCGGCGACGCACCACGCTGGTGCTGGTCACGCACGCGCCCGAACTGGCGCATCGCTGCCGCCGCATCCTGCACATCGCCGACGGCCGCGTCGCCGCCGACGAGATCACCCGGGCATGAGCGAGCTCCGCCTCGCGCTCCGCCTGCTCGGCCGCGAGATGCGGGGCGGGCTCAAGGGTTTCGGCGTACTGCTGGCGAGCCTGTTCCTCGGTGTCGCCGCCATCGCCGTCCTGCAAGGGGATGATCGCTACGAATCGGGTTTCTTTGGCCAGGCGGCGGCGATCGTGGGCCGGTCGTTGTTGGTCGACCTGCGGGGCAACGATACCTACAGGCTGAGCGGCATGGGGCAGGGCTACGCAGGGCCGGCTGGCGTTGCCATCCTGCAGGACGAAGACGGAGACGACCTGGAGGTCGCCACCGGCGCGCCTGATCAGTTCGACCGAGGAGGACGTATCACAAAGGCG
>JAYNJY010000396.1:0-2327 GCA_038110665.1 Rhodospirillaceae bacterium
GAGAAGAAGGCGTTCTTCGACCTCGCCCAGCAGATGATCGTCGCCGACGGCTATATTGCCGACGCGGAAATGGCCCATCTCGACCGCCTCTACGAAGAGGCCGGCTATGGCCCGGTCGCGCCGATCATCGACGTCAACGAGCACGTCGACCTCACGGTTTTCGCCTCGCCCTCCGCCCGCCTCGCGGTCAGCGCGGAACTCCCGATCATTTCCATCGTCGACGGCGAGTGCCAAACCGACGAAGCCGATTTCGCCAACAACCTGATCGACGACCTCGGCATCACCGGCGATCAGCATGCTGAAATCTGCCGCATCGCCGAGAATGCCGCCGACGCACTGGTATCCATGCGCAACCTGGCCGGCTGACCCGATCGACACCGCCACAACGCGTCACCCCCGGGCTTGACCCGGGGGTCCACGGATTTGTGGCAAATCCAGCCGGGGAAAACTACCATAGCGGCTTGTCCGGCGGATGGGTTTACATCATGACGAACAGGCCGAGCGGGACGCTCTATACCGGCGTCACTGGCGATCTTGCCCGGCGCGTGTGGGAGCATCGCGAAGGTGTCGCCGACGGGTTCACCAAGCGCCACGGCCTCAAGCGCCTCATTTTCGCGGAACATCACGACGACATGCGTGCCGCCATTCCGCGTGAAAAGAACATCACACACTGGTCGCGGGCATGGAAGGTTCGATTAGTCATGGCATCGAACCCCGATTGGGACGATCTCTACGATCGACTGCGATGAAGGCGTGGATGGCCGGGTCAAGCCCGGCCATGACTGCGTCGTCGGGTTTTATGCTGCACCTTATGCTGCAGCAAAATAGCGCAGAAAAATTCGCAATTTCAATAGGGTAAGGGCTATCGAGGCGGCCCGGGCTATTCCTTGAGGTCTTCCCAGAGCTCTTTCACCTTGGAGAAGAAGCCGTGCGATTCGGGCGAGTGCTTGTCGTCGCCGCCCTCCTTGGCGAATTCCTCCAATAGCTCCTTCTGGCGCTTGGTCAGGTTCTGCGGCGTCTCGACCATGGCCTGCACGAACATGTCGCCGCGCGCCTTCGAGCGCAGCACGCTCATGCCCTTGCCCTTCAGGCGGAACTGGTGGCCGGTCGGCGTGCCGGCCGGGATCGAGATGCGCGCCAACGTGCCGTCGACGGTCGGCACCTCGACGGTGCCGCCGAGCGTCGCCTTGGTCATCGGGATCGGCACCCGGCAGTAGATGTCGGCGCCGTCGCGCTGGAAGAAGCGGTGCGCCTTCAGGTGCAGGAAGATGTAGAGGTCGCCCGAAGGCGCGCCCCTTAGCCCGGCCTCGCCCTCGCCGGCGAGACGGATGCGCGTACCCTCCTCGACGCCGGGCGGGATGGTGACGTTGAGCATCTTCTCCTTGTGCACGCGACCGGCACCTCCGCAGGTCTTGCATGGGTCCTTGATCACCTCGCCGGTGCCCTGGCAGTTCGGGCAGGTGCGCTCGACGGTGAAGAAACCCGACTGCGAGCGCACCCGGCCGTGGCCCTGGCAGGTCGGGCAGGCGCTTGGCCCCGCACCCCCGGCCGCACCCGAGCCGTTGCAGGTGTCGCAGGCGACGCTTGTCGGCACGCGGATTTCGGTTTTCTTGCCCTTGAACGCGTCCTCGAGCGAGATCTCCATGTTGAAGCGGAGATCGGCGCCCTTGCCGGCATGCTGGCGCGGCCCGCCGCGGCGCCCGCCGAAGTCGCCGAACATCTCGTCGAAGATATCGGCGAAGCCGGACGCGAAGCCCGCGCCGCCGAAGCCGTGCGCGGCCCCGGGACCGCCGGGGCCGCCCTGCTCGAACGCGGCATGGCCGAAGCGGTCGTAGGCGGCGCGCTTGTCGTCGTCCTTCAAGACCTCGTAGGCCTCGTTGACTGCCTTGAACTTCTGCTCGGCCTCGGCGTCACCCGGATTGCGGTCCGGATGGAATTTCATGGCGAGCTTGCGATAGGCCTTCTTGATTTCGTCGCCGTCCGCGTCGCGCGCCACGCCTAGCGTTTCGTAGAAATCGTCCTTCGCCATGTTTGGCTCCCCCGGGGTTTCGTCGCCGGAAGGGTCAAGGCGGGCCGGGCGGGCGGCGGCTCAATGTGCCGCCGCACCGCCGGCGGCCCTACTTGCCCTTTTTCTTGTCGGCGTCCGGGTCGACTTCCTCGAAGTCGGCATCGACCACGTTGTCGTCGGTCTTGCCGGACTTGGCCGTCCCTTCGGCGGTCGCGGCCTCGGCCTCGCCTTCGGCCTGGGCGGCCTTGTACATGGCCTCGCCGAGCTTCATCGACGCCTGCGTCAAAGCCTCGGTCTTGGCGGCGATGGCTTCGGCGTC
>JAYNJY010000397.1:0-2327 GCA_038110665.1 Rhodospirillaceae bacterium
GCTTCGCGCTGGTGGAAGCCATCGCGCTGTTCGCGCTCGTCATCGCGCTGGTCATCTTGTTCGGCTGACCGTCTCGCCCACCCGTCCGGCGCTGCCCTCGGGCTTGAGGGCGCGCGGCCGGACCGGGACCGGAGGCTAGAGACCATGCCCCAGTTGGAGCAGATCGCCACCTATCCGAGCCAGGTCTTCTGGCTGGTCGTCACTTTCATCGCGCTCTTCGTGATCATGTGGCGCGTCGCCGTGCCGCGCATCTCCGATGCGCTCGAGGCGCGCCAGCAGCGTATCGACGACAACCTGGAGCGTGCCGCCGAAATCAAGAAAGAGGCGGAAGCGGCCATGGTGGCCTACGAGAAATCGTTGGCCGAGGCCCGCGCCGAGGCGCAGGGCGCCATCGCCAAGGCCATGCAGGAGGTCGCAGACGCCGCGGCCAAGCGCGAGGCCGAACTGACCGAGCGCCTGCAGGCCCGTCTCGCCGAGAGCGAGGCCGGCATCGCGCGCGCCGTCGAGCAGGCCGTCGACAACTTGAAGAGCGTCGCCGTCGAGGTCGCCCAGTCGGCGACCGAACGGCTCGTCGGCGAAGCGCCGTCCGCGGCCGACGCCGGTGCCGCCGTCAAAGGCGCCATCAAGGCGCGCGGCGCCTGAACGGGTAACGGAGAGGCTTTCCCATGCTGCACGATCCGACATTCTGGGTTGCCATTGCCTTCCTCGGCTTCCTGGCGCTGCTCGTCTACTTCAAGCTGCCCGGCACCATCGCCAAGGCGCTCGACGCCCGGGCCGAGAAGATCAAGGCCGATCTCGACCAGGCCGAGGAACTGCTCAAGGAAGCGCAGGATCTGCTGTCGTCCTACCAGAAGAAGCAGCGCGACGCCGCCGAGGAAGCCAAGCAGATCAAGAAGAGCGCCAAGGACGAAGCCAAGCGCATCGCCCAGCACGGCGAGGAGCGCCTCGCCCAGCAGCTCGAGCGGCGCGAGAAGCTCGCCATGGAGCGCATCGCCCAGGCCGAGGCCCAGGCCCTCGACGAGATCCGCCGGCGCACCGTCGACATCGCGCTCGACGCGACCCGCGAACTGCTCGCCGCCAAGCTTTCCGGCGCCAAGCAGGACGCCATGGTCGAGGACGCCATCCGCGAGCTGCCGAATAGGCTCAACTAGCCCTTTTCGAGGACCTTGATCAGGGCCGGGAAGTATTCGTCGCCGGCGCCGGCCTCGATGGTGTCGTTCAGCAGTTCCGCGACCAGTTTCGCGCCCTTGAGTTCCAGGCCTTCCGCTTCCGCCAACTCGAGCGCATAACCGACGTCCTTCAGCATGTAGCGCGCCGAGAACGCGCGCTCCGGGAACTCTCCAGGAACCAGCGCCTTCATGCCGTGATTCCTGAGCGCAAAGCTGTCGGCGGAACATTTCGCCAGGGTCTCGAACAGCATCTTGCCGTCGAGCCCGGCCCGCCGCCCGACCAGCAGCGCTTCCGCCAGCGCCACGACGGTCTCGGCCAGCACCATGTTGTTGAGCTGCTTGACCACCTGCCCCGCGCCGACCGGCCCACAGTGGGTGACTTCCTCGGCGAAGCAGTCGAGCAGCGGCCGGACGGTTGCGAAGGTGGCATCGTCGGCGCCGACCAGGATCGAGAGCGTGCCCGCCTCCGCCGCGGCCCGAGTCCGCGAAACCGGCGCATCGGCGAAACGGCAGCCCTTGTCGGCGAGCTTTGCGGCCAACTCACGGCTCAGCGCCACCAGCGTGGTCCCGAGGTCGACGACGGTCTGGCCGGCACGGACGCTGGCCAGAAGGCCTGCCGGCGCTTCCGCCAGAGCGGCGACCTGGGTGCCGCTCGGCAGCGACAGCATGACCACGTCGGCGCGCCCGATCACGTCGGCGACGTCGAGGCCGGGGCCGACACCGCGCGCAGCGAGCCGTTCCATCGGCGCACGGTCGAGGTCGAAACCGACGACAGCGAGGCCGCTCTTCTGCACCAGGTTGCGGCACATGGGCTCGCCCATGACGCCGAGGCCGATGAAGCCGACGCTCTCGACCGGGCTTGTCGCGGCGCTCATCGGCCACCCGCCTTGCCGGTCTCGGCCATGTGCTGGGCGATGATCTCGTCCATGGAGGCGTCCGCCTCGAAACCGAGCCCCTTGGCGCGGGTCGCCTCGAAGTCGCCGGGCCAGGACTGCACGATGGTGGCGATGGGCAGATCGAACTGCCAGCTGATCCGCTTGGCGGCCTCTCCGCCACCGGCCCGGCCGAGCGCAGACGCCATCTCGCCGACACTGACCGAGAGGCCAGGCAGCGAGATGACTCGGTCGTCGCCAAGCGACTTGGCATCGAGTTCGATGG
>JAYNJY010000398.1:0-2313 GCA_038110665.1 Rhodospirillaceae bacterium
CGCTACCACAAGATCATCATCATGACGGACGCCGACGTCGACGGCAGCCACATCCGCACGCTGCTGCTGACGTTCTTCTTCCGCCAGATGCCGCAGGTCGTCGAGCGCGGCTACCTCTACATCGCCCAGCCGCCCTTGTACCGCGCCAAGCGCGGCCAGTCCGAGGTCTACCTCAAGGACGACAAGGCGCTCGAGGACTATCTCATGGGCGCCGCCATCGACGAGGGCGCGGTGTTCACCACCTACGACGGCAGCCAGATGGCCGGCGCCGATCTGAAGGAGGCGCTCGACCAGGCGCGCTCGACCAAGGCCGAGATCACCAACGTTTCGCGTTTCGTGCCGCCGAGCGTGATCGAGCAGGCGGCGATCCTGAGCGCGCTCGACGCGGGCCTGTTGTCCGAACCCGAGCAGGCCGCCCAGGTCGCCGATTTCATCGCCAAGCGCCTGGACGCGCTGGCCGACCCGCTCGAGCGCGGCTGGAAAGGCAGCGTGTCGGACGACGGCGGTCTCGCGTTCTCGCGCACGCTTCGCGGCGTCGCCGAGCGCCACGTCATCGACGGCACCCTGATCCGCTCGCAGGACGCCAGGCGCCTGAACGGCCGCGCCGGGCAGTTGCAGAAGCTCTATGCCAAGCACGGCAAGCTCATGGTCAAGGACAAGGAAGTGCCGATCACCGGGCCGATCTCGCTCGTCGACGGCATCATGGAGGTCGGCCGCAAGGGCATCTCCATGCAGCGCTACAAAGGCTTGGGCGAGATGAACCCGGGCCAGCTCTGGGAGACGACGCTGGATCCGAACGCGCGCACCCTGCTACAGGTCAAGGTCAGCCACACCGACGACGCCGAGGACGTGTTCTCGACGCTGATGGGCGACGTGGTCGAACCCCGGCGCGAGTTCATCCAGAAGAACGCACTCAAGGTCGCCAACCTCGACGTCTGAGCCGACGCCATTGCGGGCCGGGGGGCCGCACCGACGATGATCCGCGCGCGCGTCGTCTTCTTACTGGGTCTGGCGCAGCTCGTCTCCTGGGGCATCACCTACTACATGATTGGCGCCTTCGGCGAACTCATCGCCGCCGATCGCGGCTGGAGCCGCGAGATCGTCTACGGCGGCTATGCCGCCTCACTGCTGGTCATGGGGCTGACTTCGCCCTTGGTCGGGCGATTGATCGACCGCCACGGCGGCCGGCGCGTCATGAACGTTGGCGCGCTGATCAACGCGGCCGGCTGTTTTGCCTTGGCCTACGTCGACGGCGTCGTTCCCTACCTCGCCACCTGGGCGATGATGGGTATCGGCATGCGGATGACGCTCTACGACGCCGCCTTCGCCACGCTGGCCCGCATCGGCGGCCCGGCGGCAAGGCGGCCGATCGCCCAGATCACGCTGCTGGGCGGGCTCGCCTCGACGGTGTTCTGGCCGCTCGGCCAAATGCTGGCCGAGGCCTTCGGCTACCGTGGCGCCATCGCGTGTTACGGCGGCTTCGCGCTGGCGACCATCCTGCTGCACCTGATGATTCCGGACGGCCACCACCGCGACATCCCGAAGCCCGCCGACGAGCCGCCGCCACCGCCACCGCCATCGCGCGCCGCCGCCGGCAGCGCGCTCATGTTGGCCGCTTCGCTCTACGCCTTCAGCGCCGCCGCGACCAACTTCCTCAATGCCGGCATCTCGGCGCATATGATCGGCATGCTCGCCGGCATGGGGCTCGCCTTCGGCACGGCGGTCTGGGTATCGTCGCTGCGCGGTATCGGCCAGTCGGCGGCCCGGCTGGTCGAGGTGTTGTTCGGACGCAAGGTCGAACCCTTGAACCTGCACGTGCTCGCCGCCTTCCTGATGGTGGCCGGCTTCGCGCTCGGCGCCCTGAGCGGCGGCGAAACCTGGGCGGCGATCGCCTTCGCGCTGATGTTCGGCGCCGGCAACGGCCTGATGACGATTACCCGCGGCACCATCCCGCTGGTGCTGTTCGATCACCGCACCTACGGCGCCTTCGTCGGCCGGCTGCTGGCACCGAGCTTCTTCCTCTCCGCCGCCGCGCCGCTGATCTACGCCGTCACCGTCGAGGCCTTCGGCGGCCAGGGCGGCATGGTGCTGTCGCTCGCCATCTCGAGCCTGATCTTCGTCGCCGCCGTGGCGCTCAGGCTGCGCTTCGGCGGCGCCGCACCCGACCGTCGATGACGACGAGCCCGGTGGCGATCAGCGCCAGCCCCAGGGCCTGACGCGGCGCCAGCTTCTCGCCGAGGACGGCGATACCGAGCGCGATGGCGCCGGGCGGGATCAGCAGCGTCACCAGCAACAGGTTGGTGGCGCCGGCCG
>JAYNJY010000399.1:0-2306 GCA_038110665.1 Rhodospirillaceae bacterium
CTCCTGCTGAACGAAATCTCCAACGCCAACGCCGACACCGGCGCGAATATCACCATTACCGACGCGGCGGATGGCGAGGTCATTACGCTGAAATCCGGCACCGCGATAACACACGGCCTAACGGCTGTAACGGAAACCGACACCTACGGCATTTTAACACGCCACTCGAACTCGCTCGGGGGGTTGCAGATTGAAGGGTTGAGCGATGATACCCTGACGCAAGCCCTTGTTCTCAACGGCACGACGGGCGATGCAACGCCGGATGCTACCGACACCACTACGTCGCGTGCGGCAGTAGAAATCCACGGGTACAAGACGAACGGCACAACGGGCCGCACCACACTTGGCACCGGGGAGAACGTCTTCGCCGCCTTCAACGGCGCGACGGCAACGGTCCTTGTTATCAAGGACACCGGCGACCTTCACTCCTCGGACGGCGACTCCACGCTCGCAGCGCTGGACGATCACGACGACGTGGCGATGCTGCGCCTCAACGAGTTGCAGCGCCCGCGCGGCGTGATTGAGACTGCGCACGACGAGTTCATCCGCGCAATGGGCAAGGAACGGCTGATCGAGGTTGGCCTGCGCGGGCGCGACGACCCCGAGACCGGCGGCAGGGGTCTTTGGAACGTCAGCCAGAACATGCGCTTCCTCAACGGCGCGACGTGGCAGGGGCGGTTAATCGACAACGCAATTCTGCGCGTGGCGGAACGTCTTGCGGAACAGGTTGGCATCGACCGCGCCACCGTGCGCGGCTGGATGGCCGAGGAACTCGCCGACGCCCGCCTCCCCCAGATCCCAATGTTTATGCAGGAGAATGCCTGATGGCGCTCACGATGCGACTGACGACGGCGGACGGCATCATCGTCCAGGCCGCCTACATCAAGATCAAGTCGATAACGGTGTTCCAGGACGAGGAGGGAAACGGCCACGTAACCCTCGAACTGTCCGTGTGGAAGAACGCCGCGTCGCGCGCCGGTGGCGACCGTCGCCTGCAAACGCCGGACTTGGACAAGTTCAAGTTCCCCTTCGACCTTGGCGCGGATATCGGCGCCATGTCGCTGCACGCGGCCGCGTATGGGCTGTTGAAGGCGCGCAGCGCATTTACGGGAGCCAGCGATGCCTGAGCCCCGGGTGCAGCCGACTGCCCAGGACGTCGTGGACGCGCTCTCACAGCAGCGCAACGACGCCATGAACCTGCTGGCCGACCAGATTGCCTACGCGCGGGCGCTCGAACGGCGGTTGGCCGAGGCGGAAGCGCATATCGCCGAGCTGCAAGCGCCGGCGGAACCGACCAAGGAGGAGCCCGCCGATGGCGTATAACCAGAGCACCGGCGCGTGGCAGTACGAAGACGACAGCGTTTCCAAGCAGATCACCGGGCTACTGTCGAAGGACAACCCGCTATTCCAGCAGGCCGGCACGAACGCCAAGAAAGCGGCGAACCGCCGCGGTCTGGCGAACAGCACGATGGCGGTGCAGGCCGGGCAGGAAGCGCTTATCAACGCCGCGCTGCCCATTGCCTCGCAGGACGCCCAACAGATCGCGCAGAAGAACCTGCAGCGGCAGGGGTTCGGCGAGCAGGTCGGCGTCATCGGCGCGCAGGGCGAGCAGCAGCGCTTGAACATCGGCGCGCAGGGCACCGAGGACCGCGCGAACATCGGCGCGCAGGGCGAACAGCAGCGCTTGAACATCGGCGCGCAGGGCACGGAAGATCGGGCCAACATCGGCGCCCAGGGCGAGCAGGAGCGGCTCAACATCGGCAGCCGAAGCGACGCCGACGTGCGCAGCATCGAGACGCAGGGCGCCCAGCAGCGGCAAACGAACGAAGCCGATTTCGGCTACAACCAGCAGCTACAGGCCGCCGACCTCGCGAGCCGCGAGGAAATCTCCAACCTCGACCGGCAGTCGCGCGACCGGATCGCCGACCTGCCCGGGGCGGCGCACGACCGGGAAAAGGCGACGTCGGCCGCCGTGGCGATGGAGAACAGCTACGCCGAGATTTTCCGCACCATCGCCCAGGCGCACGAACTGCCCGCCGCGACGCGCGACGCCTACCTGAAACACGTCACCATCCTTCGGGAATCGAACCTGAACCTAGTCGAGCAGCTCTACAACATCGACCTGCAGTTCGCGACGCCGACGCCGACCGGCGACCTGCCACCCGGCGTGACGGACATTACCAACCCGTCGGCGCCGACGCCGACCACCAACCCGGACGGGCCGCCGTACACGACTGACTCGACGTCGAACTTCTCGCCGGAGAAATCGATACGCGATGTCTACATCTAACAGACCGGCTTGAAGA
>JAYNJY010000400.1:0-2273 GCA_038110665.1 Rhodospirillaceae bacterium
GGTCCGCATCGGCGGCGAGAATGGTCGCGGTCCTGCGGCCCTTGCCGAATCGCTGGCCATGGCGTGGATCACGCCGCAGATGGACCGGCTCTTCCAGGAAGACGGTGCCTCGCGCCGCCGCTTCCTCGACCGCCTCGTCTACGGCTTCGATCCCGCCCACGCCTCGCGGGTTTCGGCCTATGAGCGCGCCATGCGCGAGCGCGCGCGGCTGCTCAAGTCGGGCATGCGCCAGGACGACTGGGTGCTGGCGCTCGAGAACACGATGGCCGAATACGGTGTCGCTGTCGCCGCGGCGCGGCGCGATGCCGTCGCGCGGCTCAGCGCCGAACTGGCCGAAGACGTCGGGCCGTTTCCCGCCGCCATCGTCGCCGTCGAGGGCACGGTCGAGGATTCGCTCGACGGTGCTGCCGCGATCGACGCCGAGGATGCCTTCCGTGCTGCGCTGGCCCAGTCGCGCCGCCGCGACGCGGAAACCGGCGGCGCCGCCGTCGGGCCGCACCGCAGCGACCTTGCCGTGACCCACCTCGCCAAGGACCTGCCGGCGCGCCAGTGCTCGACCGGAGAGCAAAAGGCCCTGCTCATCGCCCTCGTTCTCGCCGACGCGCGGATCGGCGCGGCGCAGACCGGCGCCGCCCCGGTCCTGCTGCTCGACGAGATCGTCGCCCATCTCGACGAGGCGCGCCGCCTCGCCCTCTTCGAACAGGTGCTCGGCATGGGCGTCCAGGCCTGGATGACCGGCACCGACAAGGATGTTTTTGCGCCGCTGGGCCGCCGTGCCCTGTTCCTCGACGTCGCGGACGGCGCCATCACGGGAATACAAGTATGACCGATCGAGCAGAAGACTTCGCCGCCGAAGACGCCTACGGCGCCACATCGATCAAGGTCCTTCGCGGCCTCGATGCCGTGCGCAAGCGCCCCGGCATGTACATCGGCGACACCGACGACGGCTCGGGCCTGCACCACATGGTCTACGAAGTGGTCGACAACGCCATCGACGAGGCGCTCGCCGGCCACTGCGACACGGTCACCGTGCGCCTCAACGGCGACGGCTCGGTCACCGTCGGCGACAACGGCCGCGGCATCCCCGTCGATATCCACGAGGAAGAGGGCGTTTCCGCGGCGGAAGTGATCATGACGCAGCTGCATGCCGGCGGTAAGTTCGACCAGAATTCCTACAAGGTCTCGGGCGGGTTGCACGGCGTCGGCGTCTCGGTCGTCAACGCGCTTTCGGAATGGCTGGAACTGCGCATCTGGCGCGACGGCAAGGAACATTTCGTGCGCTTCGAACACGGCGAGACGGCGGCGCCGCTGGCGGTCGTCGGCGCCGCGCCGAAGACCGACAAGGGCAAGTTCTTCACCGGCTCAGAGGTCACCTTCCTGCCGTCGCCGGCGACCTTCACGATGACCGAATACGACCTCGGTACGCTCGAACACCGGCTGCGCGAGCTTGCGTTCCTGAACTCCGGCGTGGCGCTCAAGCTGACCGACGACCGCGGCGTCGAGCCGGTCGAGGTCGAGATGCATTACGAGGGCGGTCTCAAGGCCTTCGTCGATTACCTCGACCGCTCCAAGGCCAGGCTCAACGACGACGCCATCGTCGTCGTCGGCGAGAAGGACGGCATCACCGTCGAGATGGCGATGCAGTGGAACGACAGCTATCACGAGACCACGCTGTGTTTCACCAACAACATCCCGCAACGCGACGGCGGCACGCACCTGGCCGGCTTCCGCGGCGCGCTGACGCGCACCATCAACGCCTATGCGCAGACGTCCGGCATCGCCGCCAAGGCCAAGGTCTCGATCACCGGCGACGACGCGCGCGAGGGCATGACCTGCGTGCTCTCGGTCAAGGTGCCCGACCCCAAGTTCTCGTCGCAGACCAAGGACAAGCTGGTTTCCTCCGAGGTCCGCCCGGTCGTCGAAAGCCTGATCGGCGAGGGCATCGACCAATGGTTCGAGGAACATCCGGCCGAGGCCCGCAAGGTGATCGGCAAGATCGTCGACGCGGCGACGGCGCGCGAGGCCGCCCGGAAGGCGCGCGAGCTGACGCGGCGCAAGGGCGCGCTCGACATCTCGTCGCTGCCGGGCAAGCTCGCCGATTGCCAGGAGCGCGATCCGGCGCGCTCGGAACTGTTCATCGTCGAGGGTGACAGCGCCGGCGGTTCGGCCAAGCAGGGCCGCAACCGCGCCAACCAGGCGATCCTGCCGCTCCGCGGCAAGATCCTCAACGTCGAGCGCGCGCGCTTCGACAAGATGCTGTCGTCTTCGGAAAT
>JAYNJY010000401.1:0-2260 GCA_038110665.1 Rhodospirillaceae bacterium
CCATGCAGTCGATGGTCTCGGCCAAGGGCGTGGTCGGGTCGGCGCGGTGCAGGTAATAGATGTCGACGTAATCGGTGCCGAGGCGATCGAGACTGTCATCGATGGCTTCCGTCATCCACTGCCGGCTCAAGCCCTTGCCGTTCGGCCCACGGCCGACCTGCTTCGAGCCCAGCTTGGTGGCGACGATCCAGTCGCGCCGGTCACGCTTGATCAGCTTGCCGACGATGCGCTCGGACTCACCCATGGCATAACTCTCGGCGGTGTCGATGAAGTTGACGCCGGCGTCGCGCGCCGCCGCCACGATTTTCGCAGCCACCGCCGCCGAGGTCTGACGGCCGAATGTCATGGCGCCGAGACAGATCGGCGACACCTTGAGGCCGCTGTTGCCCAGGCTCGCGTACTTCATGGCTACTTCTGCTCCTCGAGCCGGTCGGTCGCCGGCGGCGGCGTGCGCCCGAGCGCCGAAATCTCGGCGCGCAGTTCCGGCGTCATCACGATCTTGACCGCATCGAGTGACGGCTTGAGCTGCTTCAGGTCGCGCGCGCCGATGATTGGGCAGGTCACGGCCGGATGCGCCGCCACCCAGGCGACCGCCAGCGACACCGGGTGGACGCCTTTCTTCTTGGCGAAGTCGGCGAACTTGCCGGCGGTCTCGAACACCCAGTCCTCGCCGTAGCGCGCCGTGTATCCCTTATTGGACATCAGCCGACCCTTGTCGGGGCGCTTGTTCGGGCCGTACTTGCCGCTGAGCAAGCCGCCGCCGACCGGGCTATAGGTGATGACGGCGAGCTTCTCCGCCTCAGCCAGGGGCAGCAGTTCGACCTCGACCTGGCGCTTGACGACGCTGTACATGGGTTGGATCACGTCGAGCCGCGCCCAGCCGTTCTTCTCGGCGATACCGAGGCCCTTGGCGATCTGAAACGCGGCCCAGTTGCTCGCACCCAGGTAGACGACCTTGCCCTGTTGCACGAGGTTTTCGAGCGCGCGCAGCGTTTCCTCGAGCGGCACCACCGGATCCCAGCGGTGCATGAACAGCACGTCGAGCCGGTCGGTGCCGAGACGCTTCAGGCTGGCCTCGACCGAACGCTGGATGTGGCGCCGGTTGCCACCGCCGGAGTTGACGTCGGCGGTCATCCGGTTGAAGCACTTCGACGTGATCACCAGCTCGTCGCGATGACCCTTGATCAGCTTGCCGAGGATGGTCTCCGCGCTTCCCTTCGAATAGGCGTCGGCGCAATCGTAGAAGTTGATGCCGGCGTCGCGGGTCGCCTTGTACATCTTGCCCGACTCGGCCGCGTTGGCGTCGCCGCCGAAGGACATGGTGCCGAAGCAGAGCTCCGACACCTGGACGCCGGTGTTGCCCAGTTGCTTCAGTTTCACACGCCGAGTTCCTTCCGCAACAATGCCGCGCCGGCACCGAGCGCGGCGAGCTTGCCCTCCGCCACATGGCGCGGCAGCGGCGCCATGCCGCAGTTGGTGCAGGCGACGATGCGCTCAGGATCGACGAACTCCAAGGCGGCACGGAGCGTCGAGGCGACCTTCTCCGGCGTCTCGATCTCCTCGGTGGCGACGTTGATGGCGCCGACCAGCACTTCCTTGTCGGGCAACAGGCCGAGCACCGAGAGCGGCACCTTGGAGTCGGCGCATTCCAGCGACACCTGGTCGACGCAACTTTCATTGAGCGCCGGGAAGAACTGCTCGTACTGGCGCCATTCTTCGCCGAGCGTGTCCTTCCAGTCGATGTTCTGCTTGATTCCGTAGCCGTAGCAGATGTGCACCGCGGTCTTGCACTTGAGGCCGTCGATGGCGGCATGCAGCGCGTCGACACCCCAGATCGGCACCTGGTCCATGAACGCGTTGAAGGCCGGCTCGTCGAACTGGATGACGTCGACGCCGAGGGCTTCCAGCTCGCGCGCCTCGTCGTTCAGCAATTCGGCGAACGCCAACGCCATGTCGGCGCGCCGCCCGTAATGCGCGTCGGCGATGGTGTCGCAAATGGTCATCGGCCCGGGCAGCGTGAACTTGAGCCCGCGCTTGGTATGACCGCGGCAGAACTCGGCGCCGGCGCTGTGGACGGACCCCTTGCGCTTCAGCTTCGACGTCACCGTCGGTACCTGCGCCTCATAGCGGTTGTCGCGGATGCCCATGGTCGTCATCCGCTGCCAGTCGATGCCGTCGATCGATTCCAGGAAGCCGTGCACGAAGTGCTTCCGGAACTGTTCGCCGTCGCTGACGATGTCGATGCCGGCGTCCTCCTGGA
>JAYNJY010000402.1:0-880 GCA_038110665.1 Rhodospirillaceae bacterium
CGCTGGACCTTCCGGGGCCGGTCTACATCCGGCTCGGCAAGGGCGGCGACCCGGTGGTGTCGCGCGACGAGGACGGCTTCGAAATCGGCCGCGCCATCGAACTGCGCGGCGGCGCCGACGTCGCCATCGTGGCGACCGGCGTGATGGTCGGCCGCGCCCTCGACGCAGCCGAGATTCTGGCCGGCAAGGGCATCCAATGCACGGTCGTCAACATGCACACCGTGAAGCCGATCGACCGCGCCAAGATCCTGGAACTCGCCCAGCGCTTCGGCCTCATCGTCACGCTCGAGGAGCACACCGTGATCGGCGGTCTCGGCAGCGCCGTCGCCGAGGTTCTGGTCGACGAATTCACCGGCAAGATGCCGCAACTGAAGCGCCTCGGCATCCCCGATTCGTTCCCGTCGCAATACGGATCGCAAGACAGCCTGCTTGAATATTTCGGTCTCCAGCCCGACACCATCGCGGCCGCCGTCGCGGCCCACGCGGCGTCTTCGGCGGCGGCCGAATAAAACCCACAAAAACACGCGAAAATCGATCTTAAACTGTTGATTTCCAAGCCTTGTCTACTATTCTGTTCAAAGTATGAACGCTCGTTTCAGCAGATGCGGTGCGCGCCGTGCGCGTTCCCGGGACGGGCGTCGTTATTGACCTTTGCGCGCTGGGTGCCCGTTTCACCCGGCGTGCGGTAGCTTTAGCGGCTGCCGGGTTGATTGACCTGGCCATTTGAGATGACCGAAGCCACCTTCCTGCAAAGCGCCGAGCGCGACATGGCCGAACGCTTCATCGCCGACGGCTACGTCATCCTGCCGGTCGAGGACGCCGATGGCCTCGCGCGCATCGCCGGGCGCGTCGCCGAGATCGCGGCGGCGAACCTGGGTAT
>JAYNJY010000402.1:890-2239 GCA_038110665.1 Rhodospirillaceae bacterium
CGTTGCCGTGATGGCGTCAGATGAGACTGGGAAAACGATTTCCGCCTCGACGTCATCGCCAAGATCAACCAGGAACCCTGGCTCAGGCCGACCTACTACGGCCTGGCGCGCGCCGCGCTGGCGACGCTGGTCGGCAACGAACTCGCGATGCAGCGCCGCATCAACCTGAGCATCCAGTTGCCGGACGACTCGAGCTCGCTGCTGCCGGTGCACGCCGACGTGTGGTCGGGCGATTCGCCCTTCGAGGTCGTCGTCTGGCTGCCGCTGGTCGACTGCTACCGCACCAAGAGCATGTACCTGCTGCCGCCCGAACCGAACCGGCGCATCCAGGAGAACGCCGCGTCGTTCCGCGGCAAGAGCGCCGAGGACCTGTTCCGTGCCATCGAGGGCGATGTCGCCTATCTCGACATCCCGTTCGGCCATGTCCTGATCTTTTCGCAGAACCTGCTGCACGGGAACCGCGTCAACGCCGAACCGGATACCCGCTGGACCATGAACTGCCGCTTTAAGAGCCTGTTCTCGCCCTACGCCGACAAGAAGCTCGGCGAGTTCTTCGAGCCGATCACGCTGCGCGCCGCCACCCGCATCGGCCTCGACTACCGGCTGCCGGGAGGTTTCCATAACTGACTTGGCGAACGCGCGCCTCGGCTACCGGGGCTACGTCACCAGCCGCCCGTTCATGGGCGAGCGCGTGCCGCAGCACGTGCAGAACCTGGTGATCCGCGACTACGCCAAGCGCAACGGCCTCGTCTACAAGCTGAGCGCCACCGAATACGCCATGCCGGGCAGCGACATGATGTTGATGCAGGTGCTCGACGAACTGCCCGAGCTCGAAGGGGTGATCTGCTACAGCCTGTTCCAGTTGCCGGTCAACGCCGAGTGCCGCCGCCACGTGTTCGCGGAAATCCTGCGCACAGGCAGCCGGCTGCATGCCGCCGTCGAACAGATGGTCGTCGCCAGCGCCGAGGACGTCGAACTGGCCGAGACGATCTGGTCGGTGCGCTCGGCCCTCGACGCCTGCCCGTCGGCAGCGGAGATGCTGGCCGCGACCGGCGCCTGAGCGCCATGATCCAATGACCCGCCTCTACAGCAACCTCAAGTTCCTGCGCTACCCGGACCGGCTGAAGGCGCTCGCCGACGATATCCCGGCCGCGCCGATCCACGTCCGCGTCAAGCCGATCAACCACTGCAACCACAACTGCTGGTACTGCGCCTACCGCGCCGACCAGTTGCAGCTCGGCGAGGACATGGACGTACGCGACCGCCTGCCGGAAGCCAAGATGTCGGAGCTGATCGACGACCTGATCGAGATGGGCGTCGCCGCGGTGACGTTCTCGGGCGGCGGCGAG
>JAYNJY010000403.1:0-2233 GCA_038110665.1 Rhodospirillaceae bacterium
GCCTACGGCTGGGACCGCAGCCGCTACCAGGAAAACAAGCGCGCGGTGAAGGACAAGGACTTCGGGCCGCTGATCAAGACGATCATGACCCGCTGCATCCATTGCACCCGCTGCGTTCGCTTCGCGACCGAGATCGCCGGCGTGCCGGAACTGGGCGCCACCGGACGCGGCGAGAACACCGAGATCGGCACCTACGTGCAGCATGCGCTGACATCCGAGCTTTCCGGCAACATGATCGACCTCTGCCCGGTCGGCGCGCTGACCAACGGGCCCTACGCCTTCCATGCGCGCTCTTGGGAGCTGAAGAAGACCGAAAGCGTCGACGTCCTCGACGCCGTCGGCTCCAACATCCGCGTCGATACGCGCGGCCCCGAGGTCATGCGCATCCTGCCGCGCCTCAACGAGGACGTGAACGAGGAATGGATTTCCGACAAGACCCGCTTCGCCTGTGACGGCCTCCGGCGCCAGCGTCTCGACAAGCCCTATGTTCGCCGCGACGACAAGCTCAAGCCGGCGACCTGGCAGGAGGCGTTCGGCGCCATCGCCGCCGCCGCCAAGGGGCTTTCCGGCAACCAGATCGCGGCCATTGCCGGCGATCTCGCCGACTGCGAGGCGATGACGGCGTTGAAGGACCTGATGGCCGGCCTTGGGTCGCCCAACCTGGACTGCCGCCAGGACGGCGCCACGCTCGATGCCGACGTGCGCTGCTCGTACATCTTCAACTCGACCATCGCCGGCATCGACCGCGCCTCGGCGGTACTGCTGATCGGCGCCAACCCGCGCGCCGAGGCGCCGGTGCTGAACGCGCGTATCCGCAAACGCTGGACCCAGGGCGGCCTGCAGGTCGGCGTCATCGGCTCCGACATCGACATGACCTACCCGACGACGCACTTGGGCGACGGTCCGGACGCGCTGCAGAAGCTGGCCGACGGCAGGGGCGATTTCGCCAAGGTGTTGAAGGCCGCCGAGCGGCCGATGATCATCGTCGGGCAGGCCGCGCTGGCGCGTCCCGACGGCGCCCAGATCCTGGCGCTTGCCCATGCCATCGCCGAGAAGTGCAAGGCCGTCACCGGTGACTGGAACGGCTTCAACGTGCTGCACAAGGCGGCCGCGCGGGTCGGCGGACTCGACCTCGACTTCGTGCCGGGCGCGGGCGGCCTCGACGTCGCCGGCATCCTGGCCGGTGCCAAGTCCGGGCAGGTCAAGCTGGTCTATCTGCTCGGCGCCGACGAGATCGACATGGAAGCGCTCGGCGACGCCTTCGTCGTCTACCAGGGCCACCACGGCGATGCCGGCGCGCACCGTGCCGACGTGATCCTGCCGGGTGCGGCCTACACCGAGAAGAACGCCACCTACATCAATACCGAAGGCCGCGTGCAACTCGCGCGCCTCGCGGTCCATCCGCCGGGTGACGCGCGCGAGGACTGGACCATCATCCGCGCGCTCTCCGAGGCGCTCGGCAAGAAGTTGCCCTACGACTTGCTCCGCCAGTTGCGATCGCGCATGGTCGAGGTCAATTCCAACTTCCTCAACGTCGACAAGGCGATGCCGGCGAGCTGGCAGCCGTTCGGCAAGGAAGGCCCGGTCGATCCGGCGCCGTTCGTCACCACCGTCGACAATTTCTACATGACCGACTCGATCAGCCGGGCGTCGGAAACCATGGCACGCTGCACGGAAACCTTCGTGCGCGCCGAACAAGGGAAGACCGGCACGCATGGCTGAGCTCTGGCACGCATACATCTGGCCGACCGCCTGGATCGTCATCAAGATCGTCGCCATCGTGCTGCCGGTCTTGCTGTCGGTCGCGTACCTGACCTACGTCGAGCGCAAGGTCATCGGCGCCATCCATCTGCGCAAGGGACCGAACGTGGTCGGTCCGTTCGGTTTGCTGCAGCCGCTCGCCGACGGCCTCAAGCTGTTCCTCAAGGAAACCGTCATCCCGTCCGGCGCCAACCGCGGCGTGTTCGTGATGGCGCCTTGCGTCACCTTTATCCTGGCCCTCGTCGCCTGGGCGGTGATCCCGTTTGATGCGGGCATGGTGTTAGCCGATATCAATGTCGGCATCCTGTACCTGTTCGCCATCTCGTCCCTGGGCGTATACGGCATTCTGATGGCCGGCTGGGCGTCGAACTCGCGCTACGCCTTCCTCGGCGCCATGCGCTCGGCGGCGCAGATGGTCTCCTACGAAGTCTCGATGGGCTTGATCATCATCACCGTGCTGCTCTGCGTCGGC
>JAYNJY010000404.1:0-1172 GCA_038110665.1 Rhodospirillaceae bacterium
GACCTGGCCCGCGAAAAAGGCGCGTTTCCGCTGTTCGACCGCGACGCCTATCTGGCCGGCGAAAGCATCCGCGAACTGGACGCCGATGTGCGCGACGCCATCGCGCAGCACGGCATCCGCAACGCGCTGCTGACCTCGATCGCGCCGACCGGCACGATTTCGCTATTCGCCGACAACGTCTCTTCGGGGCTGGAGCCGGTGTTCTCGTTCACCTACCGCCGCCACGTGCTGATGCCGGACGGCTCAAGGCGCGAAGAAGAGGTCTCCGATTACGCCTATCGGCTCTACCGCCGCATCAAGGGCGAGCACGCACCCTTGACCGACGCCTTCGTCGACGCCCAGGGGCTTTCCCCCTACGACCACCTGGTGATGCAGGCCGCGGTGCAGAAGTACATCGACAGTTCGATTTCAAAGACCATCAACGTACCCGAAAGCATCGACTTCGCCGATTTCAAGGACGTCTATGCCCAGGCCTACGAGCTTGGCTGCAAGGGCTGCACCACCTACCGGCCGAACGACGTCACCGGCGCGGTGCTGGAACTTAAGCCGACGAAGAAGCAGGCCGCCTCGGCCGAGCCGGAACTGCCGCTTGAGCCGCCGGCCCGTACCGCCAAGCCGCGCGACGCCGGCGATGCCGGCGCGGTGACGCAGTTGTTCCGGCCGCTCGACCGGCCGGGCGAACTGCCGGGCCGCACCTACAAGCTGCGCTGGCCCGACTTGGACCACGCCATCTACATCACGCTCAACGACATCCTCGACGACTCGGGGCGCATCCGGCCGTTCGAAATCTTCATCAACTCCAAGAACACCGAGCACTATGCCTGGACGGTGGCGCTGACGCGGATGATCTCGGCGGTGTTCCGGCGCGGCGGCGACGTCTCGTTCGTGGTCGAGGAATTAAAGGCGGTGTTCGATCCGCGCGGCGGCTACTGGGTCGATGGCGAATACGTCCCCTCGCTGCTCGCCGCGATCGGCGATGTCATCGAACAGCACCTCATCGCCATCGGCTTCATCGCCGGCCACGACAAGGACGAGGAAGCGCTCGAACTGCGCAAGGCCTCGGGCATGGAGGGCGGCCCCGGCGACGCCCGCCTGCGCTCCTGCCCGCGCTGCTCGCAACCCGCCCTGATGCGCCTCGAAGGCTGCGACACCTGCACGAGCTGCGGCTACAG
>JAYNJY010000404.1:1182-2230 GCA_038110665.1 Rhodospirillaceae bacterium
GTGTTCGATCCGCGCGGCGGCCCATGGATGAAAGGCAAGTACGTGCCGTCGCTGCTGGCGGCTATCGGCGGCGTCATCGAGCGCCATCTGGTCGAAATCGGATTTCTCGCCAGCCCCGAGCAAATCGCCGAGCCTGACGCGGCCGAGGCCAAGATCGTCGCGCTCGGCGGCGGCCGCGAGGTGGAGACGGACGAGGCCGGCGGCCGCGCCGCGAGCCCGTTCCGGCAATGCCCGAAATGCGCCCAGGCGAGCCTGATCCGTCAGGAAAGCTGCGACACCTGCACATCCTGCGGCTATTCGAAGTGCGGTTGAGCTAGGTCCTGGGCCGGCGCGCCCCGGCGCCGCCGCTTAGCGCAGCAGTTCGGCCAGGGCGTCGGCGGCCTCGTCGACCATCGCTTCCGAAATGTCGAGATGCGTCACCGCGCGCATGCGGGTCGGGGTCGAGGCGCCGATATGGATGCCGCGTTCCAAGAGCGCCTGCATGATCTCGGGCGCGCTGCGGCCGGTGCCGGAAACATCGAAAAAGACGAGATTGGTCTCGACGCCGCCGGCGTCGATGTCGATGCCGGGAATCTGCGCCAGGCGCCGGGCCAGGCGCTTGGCCGAGGTATGGTCGTCGGCCATGCGCTCGATATTGTGTTCGAGCGCGTAGATGCCGGCGGCGGCGATGATGCCGGACTGGCGCATGGCGCCGCCGAACTGGTGCTTGAAGCGGAACGCGCGCTCGATGAAGTCGGCGTCGCCGGCGAGCACGGCGCCGACCGGGCAGCCGAGTCCCTTGGAAAGATCGATCCAGAGCGAATCGAGGTGCTTGGCGTATTCGCGGGCCGGCGTGCCGCTCGCGATCTGGGCGTTCAGGAGCCGTGCGCCGTCCATGTGCACCTTGAGCCCGGCGTCGTGCGCGGCGGCCGCCACCTCGGCGACCAGTTCGACCGGCCAGACCGAGCCGCCGCCGGCGTTCGACGTGTTCTCGAGCGAAACCAGCCGGCTGACCGGCACGTTGCGCTTGTTCGGGCGCATGGCGGCGAGCATCTGTTCGGCGGTGAAC
>JAYNJY010000405.1:0-2221 GCA_038110665.1 Rhodospirillaceae bacterium
CCCTGCCCCCTCACCCCCCTAAAATCCGCAGCGGCTCAAATCCGATTTCGGGGGAAAACGCATGTTGCAAGGCAAGGTCTTGATCGCCCAAGGCGGCGGTCCGACGGCGGTGATCAACCAGTCATTGGTCGGCGCGGTGCAGGAAGCCAGGCGCTGGAACGCCGAAGCGGTTCTCGGTGCGCTGCACGGCGTGCGCGGCATAGTCGACGAACAACTGCTGGATCTCGGCCAGGAGACCGACGCCAACCTCGAGCGCGTCGCCGCGACACCTTGCTCGGCGCTCGGCTCGACCCGCGACAAGCCCGACCTCAAGTACTGCCAGGAAATCTTCAAGGTGCTCCAGGCGCACGGCATCGGCACCTTCTTCTACATCGGCGGCAACGACTCGTCCGACGCGCTCCGCATCCTCGCCGACGAGGCGGCGAAGGCCAAATATCCGCTCCGCTGCGTCCATATCCCGAAGACCATCGACAACGACCTGATGATCAACGATCACACGCCCGGTTTTCCGTCGGCGGCCAAGTTCGTCGCCTCCGCCTTCGCCGGCGTGAACCTGGATAACCGCGCGCTGCCGGGCGTCTACGTCGGCGTCGTCATGGGCCGCCACGCCGGCTTCCTGACCGCCGCCTCGGCGCTGGCGCGCAAGTATCACGACGACGGCCCGCACCTAATCTATCTGCCGGAGAAGAGCTTCGATCTCGATGCCTTCGCCGCCGACGTGAAGACCGTCTACGACCGGTTCGAGCGTTGCGTCATCGCCGCCTCGGAGGGTATCCACGACGCCGACGGCACGCCGATCGTCACCAAGCTCGCCAAGGAAGTCGAGCGCGACGCCCACGGCAACGTGCAGCTCTCCGGCACCGGCGCCTTGGCCGAACTGCTGACCGACGCGATCAAGGCACGCACCAAGATCAAGCGCGTGCGCGGCGACACCCTCGGCTACCTGCAGCGCTCGTTCCTAGGCTGCGTCTCGGCCGTCGACCAGCTGGAAGCCCGCGAGGTCGGCGTCAAGGCCGTGCAATATGCCGCCACCGCCGGGCGTGACGGCACGGTGACCATCCACCGGGTCGGCGATTACGCCGTCGAGTACAAGCTGAGCGAACTTTCCGACGTCGCCGGCAAGACCAAGGTCATGGACGATAGCCTGATCGCCGCTTCCGGCACCGACGGTGGCCAGGGCGGCGCGCTAGCCCACTCAGAAATCGACGACGTAGTCGAGCTGGACGCCGGCTTCCTTGAACATCTGCTCGGAGATGGCGCTCTGGCTCTTCCAGGGCTCCTTGGTGAGGTCCGGCCTGGGGCTGACCACGCGTCCGATACCGGCCTGGATCACCAGCACGGCGCAACGCGCACACGGCGGCAGCGGCGTCACGTAGAGCGTGCAGTCCTCCGCCGCCGGCCCCGCGAACAGGAGCGCGTTGGCCTCGGCGTGGACGATCATCTCGTACTTGATCTCGCGCTTTTCGAGCCGCTCGACGTAGTCGCCGACGCCGGCCGGAAAACCGTTGAACCCGGTCGAGACCACGCGCTTGGTATGCGGATTGGCGATCACCGCGCCGACCTGGGTGGACGGATCCTTGGACCATTTCGAGATGAAGCGCGCCAGGTCCATGAAACGCCTATCCCACTTGTCCAGCTCGGTCATCGCCGTTCCCTTCCCCGTTGGCCCGTATTCAATTGGCGCTATGGTTCTACCACAGCGGCTGGGCATCTTCGATAAGCAGTTGCGCCGACGAACGGCCTTGCCAGGAGTTGACCCTGAGCCGGCCGGCGACGTGCATCGGCTTGCCGCTCGCCGCCAGCAGCGCCTGGCCGAGCGGCCGGTCGATCGAGCGGAAGCAGATGCCGGCCAACTTGCCGCCTTCCGGGCTTTCGAGCGTGCAGCGCACGTGCGTCTCGCCGACGCGGTCGGCGTAGGCGATGCGGGCATGGGCGAGCGCGAAGCGCGGTTCGGGGTTGCCGCTGCCGAAGGGCCCCAGCTCGGCCAGGCTCTCGGCCAGCTTCAAGTCGGCGCCGGCCGCCGTCAGCGCGCCGTCGAGCCGGAGCGTCGGGCGGATGCCGGCCTCGCGCACGCGCGCGTCGATGCGCTCGTCGAGGAAGGCGCGAAAATCGCAGAGCCTGTCGGCGGCGACCGTGAATCCGGCCGCCATGGCATGGCCGCCGCCCTTCTCGATGATGCCGGCCTGGCCGGCGGCGATCACCATGGCGCCCAGGTCGACAC
>JAYNJY010000406.1:0-2208 GCA_038110665.1 Rhodospirillaceae bacterium
TCCGGTGTCGAGGGCATGGACAAGAAGACCGCCAACAAGGTCGACTTCTACACCCGCCAGTTCATCGACGCGCTGTCACCGTCGAATTTCGTCATGACCAACCCCGAAGTGCTGCGCGCGACGCTCGAGTCGGGCGGCGAAAACCTGGTCAAGGGCCTGGAAAACCTGCTTTCCGACCTCGAGGAAGGCAACGGCCAGCTGCGCATCAAGATGACCGACCCGAACGCCTTCAAGGTCGGCAAGAACATCGCCACCACGCCGGGCAAGGTCGTCTTCCGCAACGACCTGATGGAATTGCTGCAATTCGACCCGATGGCCGACCAAGTGGTGAAGACGCCGCTGCTGATCGTGCCGCCATGGATCAACAAGTATTACATCCTCGATCTGCGCGAGAAGAACTCGTTCATCCGCTGGGCGACGTCGCAGGGCCACACCGTCTTCGTCGTTTCCTGGGTCAACCCGGACGCCACGCTCGCGGCCAAGACCTTCGACGACTACATGCTGGAGGGCCCGGTCGCGGCGCTGGACGCCGTCGAAAAGGCGACCGGCGAGAAGAGCGTCAACATCATCGGCTACTGCATCGGCGGCACGCTGCTCGCCTGCACGCTCGCCTACCTGACCGCGAAGAAGCAGGATTCGCGGATCAATTCGGCGACCTTCTTCACGACGATGGTCGATTTCACTGAAGCCGGCGAACTCGGCGTGTTCATCGACGATTCGCAGCTTTCCAGCCTGGAAGAGAAGATGGAGGAACGCGGCTATCTCGAAGGTTCCGAGATGGCGACCACCTTCAACATGCTGCGCGCCAACGACCTGATCTGGTCGTTCGTCATCAACAACTACCTGCTCGGCAAGGATCCGTTCCCGTTCGACCTGTTGTACTGGAACTCGGATTCGACCCGCATGCCAGCCGCCATGCACAGCTTCTATCTCCGCAAAATGTACCTGGAGAACAAGCTGGTGCAACCGGGCGGCATCGAACTCGCCGGGGTCAAGATCGACCTCCGGACGATCAAGGTGCCGGTCTACATCGTCTCGACCCGCGAGGACCACATCGCGCCCTGGAAATCGACCTACGCCGCGACCGGGCTCTACAAGGGGCCGATCCGCTTCGTGCTGGCCGGTTCCGGCCACATCGCCGGCGTCGTCAACCCGCCCGACAAGCCCAAGTACGGCTACTGGACCAACGAAAAGCTGGCGAAGACGCCGGACGCGTGGCTGGAGAAGGCCGACGCGCACGAGGGTTCGTGGTGGCCGGACTGGGACGCCTGGGCGAAGGAACGCGCCAAGGGCGAGACGGTGCCGGCACGCAAGCCCGGCGACGGCAAGCTCAAGGTGCTTTGCGACGCGCCCGGCGAATACGTCATGATCAAGGCGAAGGCGTAACCGCGCGGCCAGGTTCCTCGAACCCCGCCTTCTTCAGGCCGTCGGCGAGCTTGTCCTTGTAAGGCGCGAAAGTAATTGGGCTTTTCCGCAGCAGGCCTTCGCGCGACTCGGTGTGGCCTATGCCGCGAATTTCATCGACTTCCCATCGCGCTTCGTCGGCCCGGCTGGCCTCCGCCAATGCCGCCGCCAGCCAGTAACGAATGAAGAAGACGGTCGGGTTGCGCCGGCTAGCCTCCTCGAGATCGCGCACAGCGGCATCATGTTCGCCGATCAGATAGCTCGCCATGGCGCGAGCGAAGAGATACCAGAACGGATAGTGCGGGTTGATCTGCATGCCGATGTTGACCCACTTCAGCGCCGCCGCCGCATCGCCGGAGAAGATCGATACGAAAGCGAGGTTGGGGTAGCTGTCCGCATGGCTGGGATCGAGCGAAATTGCCTTGCGAATCTCGGGGTTGGGGCGTGGGTAGTCGGCGAACTGCGGCCGGGACAAAATTCGCCCGAGTGCGAAATGGCCCAACGGCAAAGCCCGCTCCAACTCGACGGCGCGTTCAGCGTTCTTGAGCGCATCGGCAAGCAACTCTTTAGGCGCGTCGATGTTGCCGAACGTCGCCACGATCCCTTGAACCACGGAAAGGTGCGCGTAGGCGTCCGCGTAACCGGGGTCGAGTCGGATCGCCTGGCGGTAATATTTCACCGCCGCCTCGTTCGCACGCGGGTTGAAGAAGCTTTCCCGCTGGCGGCCGCGCATCAGAAGCTCGTAGGCATCGACGTTTTGCGTGCCGCGCAGCGATACCCGGCGCTGCTCGTCGGGTGTCAACG
>JAYNJY010000407.1:0-2201 GCA_038110665.1 Rhodospirillaceae bacterium
TGTAGACGATACCGGCTTCGTCGAGGTTCTTCAGCGCCTCTTCGCCGACGTTCGGGATATCGCGGGTGATTTCCTCCTGGCCGAGCTTGGTGTCGCGGGCCATGACTTCGAATTCCTCGATGTGGATCGAGGTGAAGACGTCATCACGCACGATGCGCTCGGAGATCAGGATCGAGTCCTCGAAGTTGTAGCCGTTCCAGGGCATGAACGCGACCAGCACGTTGCGGCCCAACGCGAGATCACCGAGCTCCGTCGACGGGCCGTCGGCGATAGTGTCGCCGGCGCGCACCGCTTCGCCCACCTTCACCAGCGGACGCTGATGCAGATAGGTGTTCTGGTTGGAACGTTGGAACTTGCGCAGGTTGTAGATATCGACACCGGTGTCGATATGGGTGTCGTCCTCGGTCGAGCGCACCACGATACGGGTGGCGTCGACCTGATCGACGATGCCGGACCGCTTGGCCACCACGGTGGCCCCGGAATCGCGGGCCACGTGGCTTTCCATGCCGGTGCCGACCAGCGGCGCCTCGGCGCGAATCAGCGGCACGGCCTGGCGCATCATGTTGGAGCCCATCAGCGCACGGTTGGCGTCGTCGTTCTCGAGGAACGGGATCAACGCCGTGGCGACCGACACCAACTGGCGCGGCGACACGTCCATGTACTCGATGTCGGTGCTGAGCGACATGGTGAAGTCGCCGCCCTTGCGCGACGACACCAATTCGTTGACGAACTCGTTCTTGTCGTTCAGCGGCTCGTTCGCCTGGGCAATGGTATAGCGGCCTTCTTCCATGGCCGAAAGATAGACGACCTCGCGGCCGACCTTGCAGTTTTCGACTTTGCGGTACGGCGTTTCGATGAAGCCGTACTTGTTGACCCGCGCGTAAGTGGCGAGCGAGTTGATCAGGCCGATGTTCGGACCTTCCGGCGTCTCGATCGGGCAGATGCGGCCGTAATGCGTCGGGTGCACGTCGCGCACCTCGAAGCCGGCGCGCTCGCGCGTCAGGCCGCCCGGCCCGAGCGCTGAAAGCCGGCGCTTGTGGGTGATTTCCGAAAGCGGGTTGGTCTGGTCCATGAACTGCGAGAGCTGCGACGAGCCGAAGAACTCGCGCACCGCCGCCGCCGCCGGCTTGGCGTTGATCAGGTCGTGCGGCATGACGGTGTCGATATCGACAGAGCTCATCCGCTCGCGAATGGCGCGCTCCATGCGCAGCAGGCCGACGCGGTACTGGTTTTCCATCAGTTCGCCGACGGAGCGGACACGGCGGTTGCCGAGGTGATCGATGTCGTCGACTTCGCCGCGGCCATCCTTCATCTCGACCATGGTGCGGACGACCTCGAGGATGTCCTCCTTGCGCAGCACGCGGAGCGTGTCTGCAGTTTCGAAGCCGAGACGGGCGTTCATCTTGACGCGACCGACGGCGGAAAGATCGTAGCGCTCGGAATCGAAGAACAGGCTCTTGAACAGGCTCTCGGCCGATTCAAGCGTCGGCGGCTCACCCGGGCGCATCACCCGGTAGATGTCGATCAGCGCTTCCTCGCGGTTAGCGTTCTTGTCTAAGGCGAGGGTATTGCGGATGTAGGGGCCGACGTTGACGTGGTCGATCGACAACGTGACGATATTCTCGATGCCTTCGGCTTCGAGGGTCGCCAGCAATTCCTCGGTGATCTCGTCACCGGCCTCGGCATTCACGATACCGGTCTTGGCGTCGATGATGTCTACCGCCAGGTAGCAGCCGATCAAATCCTCGTCCGGAACCAGCACTTCCTCGAGGCCCTTTTCGGTAAGCTGGCGCAGCAGACGCGGCGTCATCTTGGTGCCGGCGTCGGCGACGGTACGGCCGGTCTTGCCGTTGACGAGGTCGTGCGTAAGCTTGGTGCCGCGCAGGCGATCAGCCTGAAACGGGGTCTTCCAGCCGCGCTTCACCTTCTCGAACGGGACCTGGTCGTAGAAGTAGTTGAGGATGTCTTCCGGGGTCATCCCCTCGATCTCGCTCGGATCGAGATCCTTGCCCTTCTTGGCAACGGTCGCGCGCTTAGCCGCGGTCGCCTCGTTGTCAAGCGCGAGTAGCAGCGTCGTAACCGGCAGCTTGCGGCGCCGGTCGATACGCACGTAGACCAAGTCCTTGGCGTCGAATTCGAAGTCGAGCCACGAGCCGCGGTAGGGAATGACACGCGCGGCAAACAGGTACTTGCCGGAAGAA
>JAYNJY010000408.1:0-2200 GCA_038110665.1 Rhodospirillaceae bacterium
AGGTAGCGCAACGCGCGTTCTATGTTCAGTTTGCGGTAGCCGGCGAGGCCCCGGCGCAGGCTGCCGTAGGCGGCGAGCAGGCGAACCGGAGCCTTGGCGCTCAAGCCCGCGCGGGCCCCCGGCCGGCGCCGCAGAACTTGTAGCCGAGAATCTTGTAGGCCAGCTTGGCGGCGAGGAAATCGCAGGCGAACAACTCTGGCGCCGGCGCCAGTTCGACGATGTCGGCGCCGACAAAGGTCGAGACCTTGGACGCGCGCTTCAGCACCGGCATGACGTCGGCCCAGAACAGCCCGCCGGGTTCCGGCGTTCCGGTCGCCGACATCAGGCTCGAGTCGAAGCCGTCGAGGTCGAAGGTGACGTAGACGTGCCGGCCTTCGAGCGGACGCACGATGGCGTCGAGGTCCCAGACACCGCGGTCCTTGGCCCAATGGATATGGAGGCGGTGGCGGTTCTCTTCGAGGAACGGAATCTCGCCGGCCGAGATGTTGCGGATACCGAGCGACACGACCACCAGTTCGGGGGCGTCCATGCAGCGCCGGATCGCGGCGGCGTGGCTGTAGTGCTCGCCCTCGTAACCGTCGCGGAGATCGGCGTGGGCGTCGAAGTGCAACAGTGCCAGGTCGGGGTAGCGTTGCAGGAACGGCCGGATCGCGCCCGGCGTCAGCGAATGCTCGCCGCCGAGCACGACCGGGAAGGCGCCGTCATCGAGGGCGGTGCCGGTCAAGCCGGCGAGCAGGTCGAGGGCGTCCTCGACGCGCTCCGGCATCTCGGGTTCGGCCAGGGTATCGAGCCGGAACTTGCGGTAGGGTTCGCACCAATGCTCCTCGTCGAACAGTTCGACCTGGTGCGAGGCGTCGATGATCGCCTGCGGCCCGGCGCCGGTGCCGCCCCGCCAGGAAACCGTGCGTTCGATGCCGAACGGTATGACCACGGCCTTGGGTGCAACGGTGGACGGCGCTTCCTCGGACGACAATCCGAGCAGCCCGTCCTCGGGCGACAGGATCGCGGCGGACATGTCAGTCGAAAAGGGCTGCGAGCTTGCGTTGCGGCCGCTCGCGCCAGGCACCGCGATGGTAGGCGTCGGAGGCGAGCAGCGGCAGCACCGTGGTCGCCTCGGCGTAGACCATCTGTTCCTGCGCCATCGACACCTTGCCCCACGAGCAGGCCTCCTTCAGGGTCGACGACGAACACGCGCCGTCGCGGACATCGGCGACGGTGATCTGGACCGCGTACTTGTGCATCTCGACATCCTCGTGGCCGAGGATCTCGGCGCAGACGACGGTGTCCTGGGCGAAGTTCTTCGGCACGCCGCCGCCGATCATCAGCAGCCCGGTGGTGCCGGCCTGAATCTTGATGTCGGTGAGCTCACGGAAGTCGGCGACGGAATCGATCGACAGGTACGGCTTTTTCTCCTTCATGCGCGTGACCTGATGCTTGACCAGGCCGAAGCCGGCCGACGAGTCGGAGAAGGCCGGGCAGAAGATCGGCACGTCGCGCTCATAGGCGAGGCGCACCAGGCTGTTTTCCTTCTTGCCGTGCTCGCTGAGATAGCGGCCCATCTCGCGGATGAAGGCACGCGACGAATAGGGGCCGGGCGCCAGGCCGTCGGCGATCGCGCCGATGGTGTGGTCGCAGTTCTGCAGGTCGTCCTCGTCGATGTAGGTGTCGTAGATGCGGTCGATGCGCATGTCTCGAAGCTGGTCGTCGGCGACGGCCTCGCCGGCCTGGTAGTGCTTGAAGCCGAGGCCCTCGAAGAAGTCCATGTCGACGATCGAGGCGCCGGTGGCGACGATGCAGTCGATCATGTTGTTGGCGAGCAGGTCGGCGTAGAGGTTCATGCAGCCGCCGGCCGACGTCGAGCCGGCCAGGGTCAGCATGATCGTGCAGTCCTTGTCGGCCAGCATCTCGTTGTAGATTTCGGTGGCGCGGCCGAGGTCGCGCGACGAGAACGACATGCCCTGCATGGCGGCGATGATCGGACGCGCGTCGAACGAGGTGATGTCGACGTGTACGACTTCCCTGCCCAGCAAGGAAGCCTTGCGGTTGTCAGTCCTGACGGTGTCTTGCACTTGGGCTCTCCTTAGCTCCGCGAAACGGCTGCTGCCTCGTCTTGACCATACATGGTCAATGTTGGCAGTTCCGTGACTTCGATGTCTTCGTGCGTGGCGAAGCCGTTGAAGTCGCTGCGCATGGTGGCGCC
>JAYNJY010000409.1:0-2200 GCA_038110665.1 Rhodospirillaceae bacterium
CCGTCGAAGGAACGGCCGGAGATTCCACGAAAGTCTCGGACGCGCGGCAGTGCGATGTTGATCAGGCGCTCGAGAAACTCGTAGGCGCGATCCCGGCGCAGCGTCACCTTGCAGCCAACGATCATGCCTTCGCGCAGCTTGAACGCGGCGATCGATTTCTTCGCCCGTGTGATCACCGGCTTTTGTCCGGTAATACGGGTCAAGTCCTCGACCGCGCCGTCGATCTTCTTGCGGTCCTGCGAAGCTTCGCCGACGCCCATGTTGATGACGACCTTGTCGAGCTTCGGAACTTCCATGATGGAGTCGTATTTGAACTCCTCCATCAGCGCTGCCTTGATGCGGTTTTGATATTCGTCGTGAAGATGAGCCATCTGTCCGGTCCTCAGCTATCGATGACTTCGCCGGAGCGCTTCGCGTAGCGCACCTTGCGGCCGTCTTCGAGGAACTTGACGCCGACCCGCGTCGGCGAGTCATCCTTCGGATCAAGGTGCGCCAGGTTAGAAACGTGGATCGTGGCTTCCTTTTCGACGATACCGCCGGCGCTGGTGTTCGACGGGCGCGTGTGCCGCTTCACCTTGTTCACGCCCTGCACGATGGCGCGCTGGCGTTTCGGAAACACCTTCAGCACCTCGCCGCTCTTGCCCTTGTCGCGACCCGTGGTGACGATCACCCGGTCGCCTTTCCTGATATGCGTTTGCGCGGCCATCACAGCACCTCCGGGGCCAGCGAAATGATCTTCATGTACCGCTTCGTGCGCAGCTCGCGGGTCACGGGGCCGAAAATACGGGTGCCGATCGGCTCACCCTGCTTGTTGATCAGCACCGCGGCGTTGTTGTCGAAGCGGATAGCCGTGCCGTCCTGGCGGCGAATATCCTTCGCCGTGCGCACGACGACCGCCTGCAGCACTTCGCCCTTCTTCACGCGGCCGCGCGGAATCGCCTCCTTCACCGTGACGACAATGACGTCGCCCACGGAAGCGTATTTGCGCTTCGAGCCGCCCAGCACCTTGATGCACTGGACGCGCCGCGCACCCGAGTTGTCGGCAACCTCGAGATTGGTTTCTACCTGGATCATCGTCTCGTCCTTTTCGTACGGTCGCCAGGGCTCAGGCGACCTCGGAGATCACTTCCCAGCGCTTGCGCCTGGAAAGTGGCCGGCATTCCCGAATACTGACAATGTCACCGACCTTGCAGGCGTTCGCTTCGTCGTGGGCGGCATACTTCTTCGAACGGCGGATCACCTTCTTGTACAGCGGATGGGTGAAACGGCGCTCGACGCGGACCGTGACGGTCTTGTCTTCCTTGTCGCTGACGACGACGCCTTGCATCACGCGCTTGGGCATTTCTTCGACTCCTTGGCTTACGAGGCGGCCGACGCCGGGTTGCGTTCACCGAGAATGGTCTTGATGCGCGCGATGTCGCGGCGCACGACCTTTACCCGGGCGGTGTTCTCCAGCTGACCGCTGGCGGCCTGGAACCGCAGGTTGAAGGCTTCCTTGCGGAGCCCCAGCAGTTCCTCCTTCAGTTCGTCGTCGCTCTTCGCGCGCACGTCCGCCGCTTTCATGGCGTCAATCTCCTTCACCCAGGCGGGTCACGAACTTGGTCCGGAGCGGCAGTTTGGCCGCCGCCAATTCCATGGCGCGCTTCGCCACATCGATCGGCACACCGTCCATTTCGAACATGATCCGGCCCGGCTTGACCCGGCAAACCCAATACTCCGGGGTGCCCTTGCCCTTGCCCTGGCGGACTTCGGCCGGCTTCTTCGACACCGGCACGTCCGGGAAGACACGGATCCAGACACGGCCGGCACGCTTCATGTGACGGGTCATCGCGCGTCGCGCGGCTTCGATCTGGCGCGCCGTGACACGTTCCGGGGACACCGCCTTTAGGCCATAAGCGCCGAAGTTGAGCGTCGTGCCGCCCTTCGCATTGCCATGGATGCGGCCCTTGTGGGCCTTGCGGTATTTCGTTCGCTTCGGTTGCAGCATGGTTCCGTTTCCCTATTCTAGCCGGCGCGTCAGCGCTGCGGCTGCTGCTCCTGAGCCAGCTTGTCCATGGCCATCGGGTCGTGCGCCCAGATGTCGCCCTTATAGATCCACACCTTGACGCCGCAGACGCCGTAGGTGGTGACCGCCGGGGCTTCGCCGTAGTCGATGTTGGCGCGCAGCGTATGCAGCGGCACGCGCCCTTCGCGATACCAC
>JAYNJY010000410.1:0-2179 GCA_038110665.1 Rhodospirillaceae bacterium
GATCATAGCACATCCTGGCGGCGGTCACTTGACGTGACAGGCGCCACGGTCTTTGCTTCGGCCGTTCTCACACAGGAGTATTTCGCATGTCCGCCGCCTCTGAACTGCAAGCCCTGATCGACGCCCCCGGCATCATCGTCGCCCCCGGCGTCTATGACGCCATGTCCGCCAAGCTGACCGAGCGAGCCGGTTTCAAGGCGGCGTTCATGAGCGGCTTCATGGTCGCGGCGACGCGCATCGGCATGCCGGATACCGGCCTGATCAGCTATTCGGAAATGGCCGATCAGGGGCGCAATATCTGCGGCGCGGTCAAGTTTCCGGTGATCGGCGACGGCGACACCGGCTACGGTAACGCGCTCAACGTCAAGCGCACGGTATCGGGCTACGCCCAGGCCGGCTTCGCCTGCGTGATGATCGAGGACCAGCTGGCGCCGAAGCGCTGCGGCCACACGCAAGGGAAACAGGTGGTTTCACGCAAGGAGGCGTTTCAGCGCATCCAGGCCGCCGTCGACGCGCGCGAGGAGGGTGCCGACATCCTGATCATGGCGCGCACCGACGCCAACGCCACGGACGGCATCGAAGAGGCGATCTCGCGCTGCCAGGAGTTCCGCAAGATCGGCGTCGATATCACCTTCCTGGAAGCGCCCCGCGACAAGGATGAGATGAAGCGCTACTGCGACGAGGTCGACGGGCCGAAGATGGCCAACATGGTCGAGCAGGGGAAGACGCCGTTCCTGTCGCCGGCCGAACTCGAGAAGATCGGCTACAAGGTTGGTATCTGGCCGGCGGCATTGATGCTGGCCGCCATCGACGGCATGCGCCGCGAGCTGGCCCGGCTGCACTCCGGCATCGCTGCCGAGGACGGCAAGGCGACCTTCCCGGAACTGCAGGAACTGGTCGGCTTTCCGGACTACTACGTGGCCGAGAAACGTTACGCGGCGGAGTAGGCGGGGAAAATAGCGGGCGTTGAACGGCGCGGGCGGCGGGCGTAAGCTTTGCCCCTGCCGATCAGGGGAGGAACATCAAATGACCGACATTACCGCCAAACTGGCCAAGTTCGTGGCCGAGCTAGATTACGCCACGCTGCCGCAAGACGTGGTCGAGCGCACCAAGCTCCTGATCCTGGATACCACCGGCATCATCGTGCGCGCGCGCCACGACGCGGAATCGACGCCGAGCCTGATCTCGGCGGTGGAACGGCTCGGCCTCAAGGGTTCGACCTCCAACGTCAATTGCTCGGTGCTCGGCGACGACGGCGCCTATGCGCCGACAGCGGCGGCACTGATCAACGGCACGCTGGCGCATTCGCTCGACTTCGACGACACCCACGCCGCCGCATCGCTGCATTCCTCCGCCCCCATCGTGCCGGCGGCTTTGGCCGCGGCTGAAATGACCGGCGCTTCGGGCAAGGACGTCATCGCCGCCTGCGTCGCCGGCTACGAGGTGCAGGTGCGCCTAGCACTGGCGCTGGGCCCGTCCGACCACTACGACCGCGGTTACCACCCGACCGCCACCTGCGGCGTCTTCGGTGCGGCGGCGGCGGCCGGCAAGCTTCTCGGCATGGACGCAGACGGCATCCAGAGCGCCTTCGGCATCGCGCTCAGCCAAGCCGCGGGTTCCATGCAGTTCCTCGCCGACGGATCGTGGACCAAGCGCTCCCACGTCGGACAGGCGGCGCAGAACGGCCTCATTTGCGCGGTCATGGCGGCCGAAGGCTTCAAGGGGCCGAAGGCGGCCTTCGAGGGCAAGTGGGGTCTCCTGCATGCTTATGCGCCCAACGCCGATGCGGCGAAAGCGGCGACCGATCTCGGCACCCGTTGGGAGACACTGAATTTGGCGGTCAAACCCTATCCGTCCTGCCGCTATACCCACGCGCCGATGGACGGGCTCATCGAACTTAGGAACGCCCACGGCATCGCCGCCGCCGACATCGATGAGGTCGAGATCGGCCTCGCCGAGACCGGCTGGAAGATCGTCGGCAATCCGGACGAGAACAAGCACGAGCCCAAGTCGGTGGTCGACGGACAATTCTCCATGCCGTTCTGCGCCGCCGTGGTGCTTCGCGAAGGGCGCATGGGCTGGGACGATTACAACAAGCACTTGGGCGATGCCGCGACGCTCGATCTCTGCCGCAAGGTCAAGGTCAGCGTCGATCAACGCGCCCAGGCGCTGTTCCCGG
>JAYNJY010000411.1:0-2175 GCA_038110665.1 Rhodospirillaceae bacterium
GGCCATACCGGCGATCTTGGCGAAGCGATTGGCGCGCCATTCCATCATGGTCCAAAGATAGACCGCCGTGATCGCGAGCAACCCGGTGTAGAGAAAGATGTTCCAGGCGAAGATCGATTTGAAGTTGTAGTAGGTCATGGCGACGATGAGGCGGTCGGGCCGGCCGAGATCGAGCACCAGGACGGCGAGGCCGCCCATCAGCAGCGCCATGGCGACGAGCCCCGAGAGCCGCGTCAGCGGCTTGTAATGCGTGCGGTCGAACACCGAGCCCATGGACGCGACGTTCAAGGCGCCGGAGGCGGCGACGATCAGGAACACGGCGAAGACGTGCGGCATGCCCCAGACGACCTGGTTGTCCATGCCGGTGACGACATGGCCGTGATGCTCCATGTAGTAGGCCGCACCGAGGCCTGAGAGCACCAGCGCGCCGGCGGCGAGGAACGCCAGCACCAGCGGCTTCGACGACAGGCTGAACGGTTGGTAACGCAATGTCGCCATGTCAGAGCCCCCGATACTGGACGCCGGCATCGACGCCGAGATCGGCGCGCAACTGGGTCGCGCCGTAGCGCTTGAGTTCCTTGGCGATGGCGCTCGTCGGATCGTTCAGGTCGCCGAACAGGAAGGCGCCGCCGCCGTCGGTCGCGCAGGCCTCGACGCAGGCCGGCTGGCGTCTGGCGTCGACGCGGTGAACGCAGAGCGTGCAGCTCTCGACCGTGCCCTTGCCGCGCGGCGCGTGCGGCTTCTGGCCCTCGACGTCCTCGTGGACGAAGGAGCGCGCCTTGAACGGGCAGGCCATCATGCAGTAGCGGCAGCCGATGCAGATGTGCTTGTCGACCAAGACGATGCCGTCGGCGCGCTTGAACGACGCGCCGGTCGGACAGACGTAGACGCAGGGCGGCTCGGCGCAGTGCTGGCACATCACCGGCATGGCCTTGGTCGCGCCGGTCGATTTCTGGGTCAGCGTCACCTTGCGGATCCACTGCGAGTCGGTACGCGAACCAGGCTTGGCGCTCCAGCCGTTCTCCTTCGAACACGCCGTGACGCAGGCGGTGCAGCCGTCCCGGCACTTGCCGAGGTCGATCAGCATGCCCCAGCGCACCTTGGACGACACGCCGCCGGACGTCGCCGCCTCGGCGAACTTGTAGAGCGTGACACCCGGCGCCAACGCCAAGGCGCCGGCGGCGGCGAGACCTTTCAGAAAATGGCGGCGCCCGGTTTCGGGCGATTGCGCGCAGTCGGAGGCCTTGAAAGCGGTCATTTCTTCGCCACCTCCGAGGCATCGGGGGCCGAGTTGTGGCAACTGAAGCAATCGACGCTGACGGCGGCGTAATCGTGGCAGGCGCGGCAGAAGTGCTTGGGGTCCTTGTAGGTGACCGGCTTGCTGTCGGCGCCCGGCACCGCGTGGCAGGTCAGGCATTCATTGAGCGCCGTCTGCTTCGGGCGCAGGCCCTGGTGCACAGCGTCGTCGCGCTGGTGCAACAGCAGCTCCATGTGGTTGGAGCGCATGAACGGGGTGTCGCGCACGCATTTTTCGCCCTTGGCCGGCACTTTCGGCAACGGGGTGCGCCAATCGGCCGCGTCGGCACCGACGAGCGCGCCGCCGAGCAGCACCCCCATCATCACCAAAATTGCGCCGATCCGGCCCATGCCGCGCCTCTTCGCCCGACCTACTCGCCGAGGCCCATCTGGATGTAGCCCGTCGGGCAGACGTCTTTGCAGATGTGGCAACCGACGCACTTGTTGTAGTCCGTATCGACGTAGCGGCCGACGGCGCGCTGGTCCTTCTTGACCCGGAAGATGGCATCCTGCGGGCAGAAGATGACGCAGTTGTCGCACTCGAAGCAGATGCCGCAGCTCATGCAGCGCTCGCCCTCGTGACGGGCCTCCTCTTCGGTCAAGGCGCGGATGCGCTCCTCGAAGTTGCCGAGCACGTGCTCGGCGTCGATGTGGATTTCCTGGCGGCGCGAACGTTCGTCGTAGCCGAAGTGGCCGAGGAACAGTTCCTCATGCGCGATGATGTGGGTCGCCGCGCGGTCCTCGTAGTTGTGGACGGCGAACTTGGCCCCGGACGTACCGCGCGTCGGCGTGTGCTGATACTCTTCAGGCTCAAGGTGACGGTTGCGCAGCTCGTTCATCAGGTTGAAGTGATGCACGTCGACCTTGGGCCGCTTGTCG
>JAYNJY010000412.1:0-2167 GCA_038110665.1 Rhodospirillaceae bacterium
GCGGCCTCGGCGTAGTCGCTAGCGGCGCGGTTGGCGACCGGATCGAGCCGGTCGTGGTTCGGCTCATAGGCGTTGAAGGCGCCGAGCGCGCCCATGTGGGTCGGCCAGCCGCCCGCGGCGTTGAAACCGGCTTCGGCAGGGATGCGGAAAGACCTGGTTTTGTTTCGTCACTTTTTTTCAAGCCTTTCCAATCAAAAGCGGATTCTTCCCCGTTGAACGGAAGCGAAACGAATTTTTCCGGCATTTTCGGTGGCGTTTTGATCTGGCGTATCGGAGCGCGTTTTTTGCCGCCGGGCGGGCGCTTCGCCGTTGTCGGGGCGCCGATGCCGTCGCAGCATGAACGAAACTGCGAAAACGCGCGCATTGTTCAGCAGGGAGGTCCGCCGACGTGCGGATGACGATGCCATGGCCATGGACGCCGACATCTTTCAGCAGCTTCTCGATACCGCCGAGCGCTTCGTCAACGAGCGCCTGATCCCACTCGAACGCGAGGTCTCCGAGAAGGACGCCGTACCCGAGGAATTGAAGGCCGAGATGGCCGAACTCGGGTTCTTTGGCATTTCCGTACCGGAGGAATACGGCGGCCTCGGCCTCAACATGGAAGAGGAGGTCCGGCTCGGCAAGATTCTCGGCCGCGCTGCGCCGGCCTTCCGTTCCGTTTTCGGTACCAACGTCGGCATCGGCTCGCAGGGCATCGTCATCGACGGCACCGAGGCGCAGAAGCAGAAATACCTGCCCAAGATCGCGTCCGGCGAGTTCGTCACCTCCTTCGCCCTGACCGAGCCCGAGGCCGGCTCCGATGCCGCCGGGCTCAAGACGGTCGCCATCCGCGACGGCGACGAGTACGTGCTCAACGGCACCAAGCGCTTCATCACCAATGCGCCCTACGCCCACGTGCTCACCGTGATGGCGCGCACCAACCCCGAGATCGCCGGCGCCGGCGGAATTTCAGCCTTCATCGTCGAGCGCGGCTCGAACGGGCTGTCATTCGGCAAGCCGGAGAAGAAGATGGGCCAGCAGGGCGCGCACGTCTGCGACGTGATCTTCCAGGACTGCCGGGTGCCGGCCGAAAACCTGATCGGCGGCGTCGAGGGCCAGGGCTTCAAGACCGCCATGAAGACGCTCGACCGCGGCCGGCTGCATTTGGCCGGCGTCTGCGTCGGCTTCGCCGAGCGCGCCAATGACACCGCGCTGGCCTACGCCTGCGAGCGCAAGCAGTTCGGCCAGCCGATCGCCGACTTCCAGCTTGTCCAGGCCATGCTCGCCGACTCGAAGACCGAAATCTTCGCCGCCGAATGCATGACCGTCGAGACGGCCATGCGCCGCGACGCCGGCCAGAACGTCGCCACCGAGGCGGCGTGCTGCAAGATGTTCGCCTCCGAGATGGCGGGCCGTGTCGTCGACCGGGCGGTGCAGATCTTCGGCGGCAGCGGCTACATCGCGGACTACGGCGTCGAGCGCATGTACCGCGACGCGCGCCTGTTCCGCCTCTACGAAGGCACCACCCAGATCCAGCAGATCGTCATCGCGCGCAACATGATCCGCGAATGGCGGGCCGGACTTTGATGTAACGGAGCGAATGCGAATGCGCGGATTGAAGGACAAGGTCGTCATCGTCACCGGCGGCGGCGGCGGCATCGGCGGCGCCACCTGCCGCCGCTTCGCCGAGGAAGGTGCGAAGGTCGCGGTCTGGGACATCTCCGAAGACGCGGCCGGCGCCACCGTGGCGGCGATCGAGGCCGCCGGCGGCAGCGCCAAGGCCGTGGTTTGCGACATCACCGACTACGAGGCGGTCAAACGCGGCGTCGCCGAGACCGAGGCCGCGCTCGGCCCCGTCGGCGCGCTCGTCAACAACGCCGGCTGGGACACCTTCAAGCCGTTCCTGCAGACCGATCCGGCCTATTGGGACAAGATCATCGCCATCAATCTGAAGGGCGCCATCCACACGTTGCACGCCGTGCTGCCGGGCATGGCCGAACGCGGCCAGGGCCGTGTCGTCAACGTCGCCTCGGATGCGGCGCGCGTCGGCTCGTCGGGCGAGTCGATCTATTCCGCCTGCAAGGCCGGCCTGGTCGGACTGTCGAAGACGCTGGCGCGCGAGCACGCCCGCCAGGGCATCACCTTCAACGTGGTCTGCCCCGGCCCGACCGAGACGGCGCTCTTGGAG
>JAYNJY010000413.1:0-2161 GCA_038110665.1 Rhodospirillaceae bacterium
GCTTCGTCAACCTGGGCGCCTACGTCGACAGCGGCACCATGGTCGACACCTGGGCGACCGTCGGCTCCTGCGCCCAGATCGGCAAGAACTGCCATCTCTCGGGCGGCGTCGGCATCGGCGGCGTGCTCGAGCCGTTGCAGGCCAACCCGGTGATCATCGAGGACAACTGCTTCATCGGCGCGCGCTCGGAAGTGGTCGAGGGCGTCATCGTCGGCGAGGGCTCGGTGCTGTCCATGGGCGTGTTCATCACGTCGTCGACCAAGATCGTCGACCGCTCGACCGGCGAGGTGTTCTACGGCCGCGTGCCGCCCTACTCCGTCGTCGTCTCGGGCTCGCTACCCGGCCCCGTCGTCGACGGCAAGCCGACGCCGTCGCTCTACTGCGCCGTCATCATCAAGCGCGTCGACGAAAAGACCCGCTCCAAGATCTCGATCAACGAACTGCTGCGCGACTGACGCATCGGAGGAGAGCATGGACGCGGCCGACCCGGTAGCCCTTTCCGAGGCGCTGATCCGCCGGCCGAGCGTGACGCCGACCGACGCCGGCGCGCTCGACGTGCTCGGCGACTATCTCGCCCAGCTCGGCTTTACCTGCCACCGCCTGCCATTCACCGAGGCCGGCACGCCCGACGTCGACAACCTCTATGCCCGCTACGGCAAGGGCCAGCCCAACTTCTGCTTCGCCGGCCACACCGACGTGGTGCCGCCGGGCGACCCGGCCGACTGGGTTTCCGACCCGTTCCAGCCGGCGCGCCGCGATGGCCGGCTTTACGGCCGTGGCGCGGCCGACATGAAGTGCGCCATCGCCGCCTTCGCCATCGCCGCCAAGCGCTTCATCGACGCCACCGGCGGCGGCTTCGGGGGCTCGATCAGTTTCCTCATCACCGGCGACGAGGAAGGCCCCGCCGTCAACGGCACGAAAAAGGTGCTCAAGTGGATGCAGGACCAGGGCGAGGTGATGGACGCCTGCCTGGTCGGCGAGCCGACTAACCCGCTCAAGCTCGGCGACATGATCAAGATCGGCCGGCGCGGCTCGATCAACGCGCGCATCACCGTCGAGGGCACCCAGGGCCACGTCGCCTACCCCGACATCGCCGACAACCCGGTGCCGCGGCTGCTCGCCTACCTCAAGGCGCTCGACGACCACGTCTTCGACGAGGGCACCGAGCATTTCCCGCCGACCAACCTGGAGATCACCACCATCGACGTCGGCAACCCGACCTCGAACCTGATCCCGGCCAAGGCCGAGGCGCGCATCAACATCCGCTTCAACGACCTGCACACCGGTGCCGGGCTTGCGCGGTTCCTGGAAGAGCAGCGCGCGCTTCATGCCGGTCCGCGCAGCCAGATCGAGACCTCGGTCTCGGGTGAGGCGTTCCTGACCCCGCCCGGCCGGCCCACCCTTCGCGCTCTCCGAAGCCCGGCTGCTGACGCCATGCGCACCCTCGAAAATGCCGGCGCTTTGGAACAACTACAAGGCGCTCTCCGCGAAGCTCGGCACCGAGCACCCGCCGAATCCGCTGTATTTCCTCAAGGCGCCGAACAGCTTCGTCGGCACCGGCGAGGTGATCCGGCGGCCGGCCGGCTACGACGGCAAGGTGATCTACGAGGGCGAGCTCGGCATCGTCATCGGCAAGCGCGCACGCGGCGTCTCGGAGGCCGAAGCCAGCGCGCACATCTTCGGCTACACCTGCATAAACGACGTCACCGCCGTCGACCTCCTGAGGGCCGACCCGAGCTTCGGCCAGTGGACCCGGGCCAAGAGCTTCGACGGCTTCGGCGCCTTCGGGCCGTGCATCGCCACCGGCGTCGATCCCGACGGCCTCGTCATCCGCACCGTCTTGAACGGCGCCGAGCGCCAGAACTATCCGGCCAGCGACATGATCATCGCGCCCCGCAAGATCGTCAGCCAGATCAGCCACGACATGACCCTGGAACCGGGCGACGTGATCTGCTGCGGCACATCCTTGGGCGCAGGCTCGATGAAGGAGCCGGTCAACACCGTCGAGATCAACATCGACGGCATCGGTTCGCTCACCAACGTCTACGAGAACTGAGGCGCCGGCGTCAGTCCGCTGATGACAAGTTGGCCGAACACGCCACATTCCCCGGCAAATACGCCAATTCGGGCGTCGCGCGCCGGGTGAATTCATTGTTCACCA
>JAYNJY010000414.1:0-2155 GCA_038110665.1 Rhodospirillaceae bacterium
CCTGCTCGACCGGGCCGCCGAACAGCACGCGGATGGCGTTGTCGTCGTCGCCGGCGGGAATGTTGAGCTGTTCGAGCATCTCCGGGAAGGTCATCGATTCGATCGGCCGGTTGACGACAAGGCCCATGGCGCCGTCGGCGTTGTGCGCGCACATGTAGATGACCGTCTTCTCGAAGCGCGGGTCGGTCATGCCGGGCATGGCCACCAGCAACTGTCCCGACAGATACGGGTTGGCGCCGTCGCGTTTCGACATTCCGACCAGCTCAGCCATCGTCCCAGGACCTCCGTCATCCTTAGCTATGCGGGCGCCCGAGGCGCCGCAAGGGGTCAAATTGGTTTCGCCGCGATTATGCCATAGGTTTGTAATGCATCAAAATCGGCCGGTACGCCGATCTCGCGCCCAGGATGACCGATCTTGATGTCAATTGTGCGTGAGGTTTCCGCCGGAACGTGAAAAACCCGAAAATCCGTCGTATATAAAGCCAGCATTCGCAACCGGGGAGCCGACGCCGCCATGCGCCTGATCCGATTTGCCATCGCCGCGACGATGCTGACGCTGGCCGCCATGAGCGCCGGCGCGACCGGCGACGATTCGGCCGCCTCGCCCTGGTCGGTCACCGAACAAACACGGCTTCGGCTGGTTTCGGCGACGACGACGACCGCGGGCGAGACCCGGCTCGGCCTCGAATTCGAGATGAAACCCGGTTGGAAGGTCTATTGGCGCAGCCCCGGCGACGCCGGCTTTCCGCCGAGCGTCGATTGGCAGGGTTCGCGCAACCTGAAGGCGGCCGAGTTCATGTGGCCGGTGCCGTACCGGTTCTCGGTACAGGGCCTGGAGACGCTCGGCTACAAGGACAGCGTCGTATTCCCAATCTCGGTGCGGGCCGAAGATACCGCCGCCGGTTTGGATTTGGCGGCGAAGGTCCGATACCTCGCCTGCGACGACATCTGCATCCCCTACGAGGCGAAACTGGCGCTGGCGCTGCCGGCCGGTCAGGCGCAACCGAGCGCCTTCGCGCACACCATCGACAAGTACGCCGCCCAAGTCCCCGGCGACGGCCGCGCCCACGGCCTCGCCATCGAGCGCCTGGCCGCACTCGGCGCGAAAACCGCTGGCAACGGCATGTTGCGGGTGACGGCGCGGGCCGACGTGCCGTTCCGCTCCCCCGACGCGTTCCTCGAAGGCGCCCCGGTGCTGGCCTATGCCAAGCCGAGCGTGCGGCTCTCCGAGGACGGCCGCAAGGCGACCATCGATATCGAGGTTAACGGTGTCGATCTGCTCGAAGACGCGGTCGGCAGAACGCTCACCGGACGCCAATTCACGGTGACGGTGGTGGACGGCGCGCGCAGCGCCGAGAAGAAGCTCGCCGCGCTCGCGCCCGCCGCGGGCGACATCGCCACGGACGCGTCGCCGGCCGTCAAGATTCCGGCGCCGACGGCGGCGGCGCCGTCGCTCTGGCTGATCGCGCTGCTTGCCGTGCTCGGCGGCCTGATTCTGAATTTGATGCCGTGCGTGCTGCCGGTGCTGTCCTTGAAGATGCTGTCCTTGGTCAAGCATGGCGGCGGCGATGCCCGTGACGTCCGCCTCGGCTTCCTGGCTTCGGCCGCCGGCATCGTCACGACGTTCCTGGTGCTCGCCGGCGTGCTCGCGGCGCTGCGCTCCGCTGGCGCCGTCATCGGCTGGGGTATCCAGTTCCAGCAGCCCTGGTTCCTGACCGGGCTGGTGCTGCTAGTCACCGTCTTCGCCTGTAACCTCTGGGGCTTCTTCGAGGTGCGGCTGCCGGCCGTCGTCGCCGACCTCGGCGGCAGCGCCGCGGACGTGCACGGCCTCGGCGGACACTTCCTCGGCGGCGCCTTCGCGACATTGCTGGCGACGCCCTGCACCGCACCCTTCCTCGGCACCGCGGTCGGCTTCGCGCTCGCCGGCAGCGTGCCCGAAATGCTGTTCATCTTCGCCGCCCTCGGCATCGGCCTTTCGCTGCCTTATCTGCTGGTCGCCGCGTTCCCGGGCCTGGCCACCTGGCTGCCCAAGCCCGGCCCGTGGATGGTGCGGCTCAAGGCCGTCCTCGGCGTACTGCTCGCCGGCACCGGCGCATGGTTGATCTTCGTGCTCGCCGGCGTCGCCGGCGCGACGGCGGCCGGGGCAGTCGCCGCC
>JAYNJY010000415.1:0-2154 GCA_038110665.1 Rhodospirillaceae bacterium
CCAGTAGCTCGGGCAACTGGTCTGGCAGCAGAAGCAGAGGATGCATTCCCAAAGCCCGTCGAGTTTCTCGCGTTCCTCGACGCTCTGCAGGCGCTCGCGATTCGGCGCCGGCGTGTCGGCCTGCAGCCAAGGCTCGATCGAGCGGTACTGGGCGTAAGGCACGTTCAGGTCGCAGACCAGGTCCTTGATCACCGGCATGTGCGGCAGCGGGTAGATCTTGACGTCGCCCTGGATGTCGCTGATCGACTTGGTGCAGGCCAGCGTGTTGGTGCCGTCGATGTTGAAGGCGCAGGACCCGCACACACCCTCGCGGCAGGAGCGTCGGAAGGTCAGGGTCGGATCGATCTCGTTCTTGATCTTGATCAGCGCGTCCAGAACCATTGGGCCGCAGGTGTCGAGATCGACCTCGAAGGTGTCGATGCGCGGGTTCTGGCCGGTGTCCGGATCGAACCGGTAGATCACGAACTTGCGTATGTTCGTGGCGCCGGACGGCGCGGCGAAGGTCTTGCCGGTGCCGACGGTGGAATTGGCGGGAAGGGTGAGTTCAACCATGTTGCCGTTCCCCTAGTAGACCCGTTCCTTGGGTTCGATGTACTTGACCTCTTCGGTCATGGTGTAGGCGTGCACCGGCCGGTAGTCGATGGTGACCTTGCCGTTGGCGTCGATCCAGCCGAGCGTGTGCTTCATCCAGTTCTGGTCGTCGCGCTGGGAGAAGTCCTCGTGCGCGTGGGCGCCGCGGCTTTCCTTGCGCGCTTCGGCCGAATACATGGTGATCTTGGCGTTGATCATCAGATTCTCGAGTTCGAGCGTCTCGACCAGGTCCGAGTTCCAGATCATCGAGCGGTCGGACACGCTGACGTCGGCCATGCCGCCCCAGACTTCGTCAATCAGCTTGACGCCTTCGCTCAGCACTTCCGAGGTGCGGAACACGGCGGCGTTGTTCTGCATGGCGCGCTGCATGTTGAGCCGGAGCTCGCTGGTCTTGGTGCCGCCCTTGGCGTGGCGCAGCTTGTCGAGCCGTTCGAGCGCCGCGTCGGCGCAGCCGTCGCGGTAGGGCCGCAGCGGCGTGCCCGGCTTGACCAGCTTGGCGGCCTGGATGCCGGCGGAGCGGCCGAACACGACCAGGTCGAGCAGCGAATTGGTGCCGAGCCGGTTGGCGCCGTGCACGGAGGCCGACGCGCATTCGCCGACCGCCATCAGCCCCGGCGCGATGCCGTCCGGGTTGTCCTTGGTCGGGTTGAGCGTTTCGGTATGGTAGTTGGTCGGCACACCGCCCATGTTGTAGTGCACAGTCGGCAGCACCGGAATCGGCTCCTTGGTGCAGTCGACGCCGGCGAAGATCTTGGCCGACTCGGTGATGCCCGGCAGCCGCTTCGCCAGCACGTCGGCGCCGAGGTGCTCGAGGTGCAGGAAGATGTGATCCTTGTCCGGGCCGACACCGCGGCCGTCCCTGATCTCCATGGTCATGGAGCGGCTGACCACGTCGCGGCTGGCGAGGTCCTTTGCGGTCGGCGCGTAACGCTCCATGAAGCGCTCGCCCTCAGAGTTGGTTAGGTAGCCGCCCTCGCCGCGGGCACCCTCGGTGATCAGGCAGCCGGCGCCGTAGATGCCGGTCGGGTGGAACTGCACGAACTCCAGGTCCTGCAAAGGCAGGCCGGCGCGCGCCACCATGCCGTTGCCGTCGCCGGTGCAGGTATGCGCCGAGGTGCACGAGAAGTAGGAGCGGCCGTAGCCGCCGGTGGCGAGCACGACCAGATGGCCGCGGAACACGTGGATGGTGCCGTCGTCCAGGTTCCAGGCGACGACGCCCTCGCAGGTGCCGTCGGCGCCCATGATCAGGTCGAGCGCGAAGTACTCGACGTAGAACTCGGCGTTGTGCTTGAGCGACTGCTGATAGAGCGTGTGCAGCATGGCGTGGCCGGTGCGGTCGGCGGCGGCGCAGGCGCGCTGCACCGGGGCCTCGCCGAAGTTGCGCATGTGGCCGCCGAACGGGCGCTGGTAGATCTTGCCGTCGTCGGTGCGCGAGAACGGCATGCCGTAGTGCTCGAGCTCGATGATCGAAGGCACCGCCTCACGGCACATGTATTCGATGGCGTCCTGGTCGCCGAGCCAGTCGGCGCCCTTGACGGTGTCGTACATGTGCCATTCCCAGTG
>JAYNJY010000416.1:0-2151 GCA_038110665.1 Rhodospirillaceae bacterium
TCGTTCAAATGCCATCCCGCATCCCTCAGCATGGCGGCGATCCGACGATAGCCGTGCAGTTCCGTGTAGCCGGTGAGCATGATGATCGGCACGTAGGGATTGGGCGAGTCGACGCTGTTACGCACGGAGCTGACGAACTCCAGGCCGTCTGTTGGCGGCATGTTCCAGTCGGTGATCACCAGGTCCGGGTCGAAATCGAGCATCCGCTTGAAGGCGTCGTCGGCGTCGATCGCTTCTTCCACCTCCTTGATGCCGAAACCGTGGAGGAACGAGCAGATCAGCGACCGGATTTGGCGGCTGTCGTCGCATACCAGGACCCGAAGGTCACTGAAATCGTAACCGGAATCCAATATATTTCCCCTTTGGCGGCTGAAACGAGGCGTTTTAGGCCTATATTCGCGTAACGTATCCTACCGTTTCCTGACACCCTCCTTACGAAAATCACATGCGATCCATGCCCCTGCAAGACGGCCGCTTCGGCGCCAACAACGACTTCAAGACCATTGCCACGATTCTGCCTTGCCTGTGGCCCAGGCAGGCGACCGGCCTGCGAATCCGCGTGGTCGTGGCCATGGTCCTGCTGGTCGCGGCCAAGGCCGCCAACGTGGTCGTTCCGATGTTCTACAAGGGCGCCGTCGACGCGCTCGGCGGCAAAGCGCACGTCGCCATCGCCGTGCCGGTGGCGCTGCTGGTCGGCTACGGCCTCGCGCGCGTGCTCTCCCAGGCCTTCGGCGAACTGCGCGACGCCGTCTTCACCCGCGTCGCTCAGCGCGCCATCCGCGACGCCGGGCTCAAGACCTTTCGCCACCTGCACAACCTGTCGCTCCGCTTCCATCTCGAACGCAAGACCGGCGGTGTCACCCGCGCCGTCGAACGCGGCACCAAGGGCATCGAATTCCTGCTCCGCTTCATGCTGTTCAACATCATCCCGACGCTGCTCGAAATCGTGCTGGTCTGCGGCATCCTCTGGTATCTGTACGGCTTCATCTACGGCCTGGTGACTTTCGTCATCATGGCCGTCTACGTGGTCTGGACCACGGTGGTGACCGAATGGCGCATCCAGTTCCGGCGCACCATGAACGAGACCGACGCCCAGGCGACGACGCGCGCCGTCGACAGCCTCTTGAACTTCGAGACGGTCAAGTATTTCGGCAACGAGGAACACGAGTCCCGGCGTTTCGACGCCGCGCTCAAACGCTACGAGGACGCCGCCATCCGCTCCGGCTCGTCGCTGGCGCTCCTGAACATCGGCCAGGGCGCGGTAATTTCCGCCGGCGTCACCGTGCTGATGATCATGGCCGGCCAGGGCGTCGTCGACGGCAGCATGACCATCGGCGACTTCGTGCTGGTCAACAGCTACCTGATCCAGCTGTTCCTGCCGCTCAACTTCCTCGGCTTCGTCTATCGCGAGATCAAGCGCTCGCTCACCGATATGGAACAGATGTTCGAACTTACCGAACAGCAGACCGAGGTCGAGGACAAGCCGGGCGCGCCGGCGCTGGCATTGCAGGGCGGCCACGTCGCTTTCGAGGAAGTCGCCTTCTCCTACGACGCCAAACGCGAAATCCTCAAGGGCGTCTCGTTCGCGGTGGCGCCGGGCAACACCATCGCCATCGTCGGCGCCAGCGGCGCCGGCAAGTCGACCATCTCGCGCCTGCTGTTCCGCTTCTACGACGTCACCGGCGGTGCCATCCGTGTCGACGGCCAGGACATCCGCGACGTCACCCAGGCGAGCCTGCGCGCCGCCATCGGCATGGTTCCGCAGGACACCGTGCTGTTCAACGACACCATCTACTACAACATCGCCTACGGCCGGCCGAACGCGACACCGGCGGAGGTCGAGCAGGCCGCCCGCGTTGCCCAGATCCACGACTTCATCATGTCGCTGCCGGAGGGTTACCAGGCCATGGTCGGCGAACGCGGCCTCAAGCTCTCGGGCGGCGAGCGCCAGCGCGTCGCCATCGCCCGCACCGTGCTGAAGAACCCGGCCATCCTGGTCTTCGACGAGGCGACCTCGGCCTTGGACAGCGCCACCGAGCAGGAAATCCTGGCCGCGCTCAAGACGGTGTCGCGCGACCGCACCACGCTGACGATCGCGCACCGGCTCTCGACCGTCATCGATGCCGACGAGATCATCGTGCTCGATGCCGG
>JAYNJY010000417.1:0-914 GCA_038110665.1 Rhodospirillaceae bacterium
TCAATGTCGCTACGTCGAACAGCATTTCGGCGCTGGTCGAGTCTTGCAGGCGCTCGCCGTCCATGTCGAGCCAGACGCGCAGACGCTGCGGGTCGGCGATCTCGTCGGCGCTCGCCAGGTAAGGGCCGAACGGACCGAAGGTCGGCAGGTTCTTGCCGCGCGTGAAGTTGCCGTCGCGCTTGATCAGTTCGCTGGCACTGATGTCGTTGAAGGCGCCGTAACCGGCAACGTGGCCGAGCGCCGCCTCACGCGCGATGTTCGCGCCGGCGCGTCCGATCACGGCGGCCAGTTCGGCCTCGTAGGTGACGCCGCCGATGCCCTGCGGCAACACGATCGGCTCGTCCGTGGCGACCACCGTGGTGCCAAACTTGTCGAACTGGATCGGCGCCGCCGGCGGTTCCATGCCGCGCTCGCGCAGCGCATCCTTGTAGTTGTGGGCAATGCCGAAAATGCGCCTGGGCACCGGGATCGGCGCCATCAGCTGCACGTCGCCCAACCTGAGCCCGGCCTCAGGCCTGAGGCCATGCGCCGAAATCGCGGTGACAAGATGTTCGAGGCCGCGTGCGAGCATCGACTGCATGTCTGCCGGCGTGCCGCCGAGCGCAGCCTTTTGCGCCGGGTAGGCGAGGTCGTGAATGATATCATCGGGGCTCGCGGCGTCACCGCTGAGAACGCCGGTACGCGTGCTGCCGCCATGGCTGAAGGTGACGAAACGCAAGGCTCGGTACTCCTTGGTCAGCCGACGCGGTAGCGCTCGATAACCGATCGCTCGACCTCGATGCCGAGTCCCGGCCCCGTCGGCACGGCGACGATGCCCTTGTTCTGGACGATCGGCACGGTGGCGAGATGGTCGCGGAACGGGTTCTCGCACTGCTCGAACTCGAGCATCGGCGGAACTGGCCTCAGGCTGGGCG
>JAYNJY010000417.1:924-1868 GCA_038110665.1 Rhodospirillaceae bacterium
GGGCGGCTGGTCGGGAATGGCCGCCAGGAAATGGATGGTGGCGGCAAGCCCGATGGCGGAGCCCCAGGCATGCGGCACGCATTCGACGCCGTGCGCGGTCGCCATGGTCGCGATTTTCTTGCACTCTGTGATGCCCCCCGCGGCGCAGACGTCGGGTTGCACGATATCCATGGCCTTGCGGGTGATGGCGTCACGGAAGCCCCAGCGGGTGAATTCGTTCTCGCCGCCGGCCACCGCCATATCCAGTGCGCGGGTCACCTCCTGGTAACCGTCGATGTCCTCGGGCGAGATCGGCTCCTCGAACCAGTCGATATCCAGTTCCTCGAGCCGGCGCCCCAAGCGGATCGCCGCCGGTACCGAGAAACAGTGGTTGGCGTCGACCATCAGCTTGACGTCCTTGCCGATGGCGTCGCGCACCGCTTTGACGCGTTCGAAATCGAAATCGAGTGAACCCAGGCCGATTTTCATCTTGATGGCGCGGAAGCCGTCTTCGACGAAGGCGTTGGCCTCCTCGACGGCTTCCTCGATCAAGCGGTCCATGTCGGTGAAGTAGAGGCCGGTAGCATAGGCCTCGACCTCCTGGCGAAACGCGCCGCCGATCATCTTGTGGATGGGGCGGCCGCAGGCCTTGCCGATGATGTCCCAAAGCGCGATGTCGATGCCGCTGATGGCGGCGATGGCCATGCCGCTGGAACCGTAGTCCTTGATCCGGTTGTAGAGGTCTTCCCAGATGACCTCGACGTCGAAGGGGTCGCGGCCGATGACGCGGGCGGCGAACTGCGTCTCGATGAACGCCTTGGCGACGGCGGACGGACCGTAGCACTCGCCCCAGCCGACGATGCCGCCCTCGGTCTCGATCTCGACGAGGCAGGTGCCGCGCGTCTTGTAGAGCCAGCCGCGCGACGACGTGAACGGTCGCTCCACCGCCGAACTCAGGACGTGGC
>JAYNJY010000417.1:1899-2131 GCA_038110665.1 Rhodospirillaceae bacterium
TCGGGTTGACCCGATGGCGCAGTCTGCCTAACATACTGGTATGTCAGTTGTCAATCGACGGTCCCAGCCGTAGAATGACCGCTCGGCACCAATCGGTCCGCGGCCGTCCGGCGGCAGACCGTCAAATGAACCGCGCGGGGTCGTTCGAGATGGCAAAGACGCTGACCGAGGAAGTCTACGACAGGCTCCGCGACGACATCGTTACGCTGCGCCTGAAGCCGGGCGAGAAGGT
>JAYNJY010000418.1:0-2073 GCA_038110665.1 Rhodospirillaceae bacterium
CCGCCGACATCTTCATCCCGGTCCGTCCCGGCACCGACGCCGCGCTCGCCTGCGCGATGATGCACGTGCTGTTCAAGGAGGGCTACGCCGACCGCCAGTACATGGCCGAGTTCACCGACTTCCCGGCCGACCTCGAAGCGCACCTGGAGAGCCGCGCGCCCGAGTGGGCCTCCGCCATCACCGGCGTGCCGGTCGACGACATCGTTGAGTTCGCGCGCCTCTTCGGCTCGACCAAGAAGAGTTACATCCGCGTCGGCTACGGCTTCGCGCGCAGCCGCAACGGCTCCGCCAACGTCCACGCAGTGAGCTGCCTGCCCGCCGTCACCGGCGCCTGGCGCGAGAAGGGCGGCGGCGCGCTGCACACCAACCGCGCGCTCTACGCGCGTCTCGACCAGCGCCTGATCACTGCCGCCGAGCTCAAGGACCCGAAAGTGCGCATGCTCGACATGTGCCGCATCGGCGCCGTCTTGACCGGCGAGAAGGAAAGCCTGCTCGGCGGGCCGCCGGTCGGCGCCATGTTGATCCAGAACATGAACCCGGCCGACGTGGCGCCCGACACCAACCGCGTCATCGCCGGCCTCAAGCGCGAAGACCTGTTCGTCTGCGTTCACGAGCAGTTCATGACCACGACCGCGCGTTACGCCGACATCGTGCTGCCGGCGACCATGTTCCTCGAGCACGAGGATTTCTACCGCGGCGGCGGCCACATGTACCTGCAAGTTCACCGCGCCGTCATCGAACCCTATGCCGAATGCCGGTCCAACCACGACGTACTAAGCGAACTCGGCAGGCGGCTCGGCTCCGACCATCCCGGCTTCCACATGAGCGGCAAGGAACTGATCGACGACTGCCTCAAGCGCTCGGGCCTGCCCGGTTTCGAGGAAGCCGCCGACATGCGCTGGATCGACATGAGCCTGGACTGGGAGAAGAGCCATTTCCTCGACGGCTTCGGCCACGGCGACGGCAAGTTCCGTTTCGCGCCGAAATGGCAGGAACTTGGCAGCCTGCACGCGGTCATGCCGAAGCTGCCCGACCATCTCGCCAACACCGACGAGGTCACGGCGGCCAAGCCGTTCCGCCTGGTGGTGCCGCCGGCGCGGCGCTTCCTCAACTCGACCTTCACCGAAATGCCGTCGAGCCTGGGCAAGGAGCGTGCCCCGGTGGCGCTGATCCACAAGGACGCCTGCGCGCGCCTCGGCCTCGCCGAGGGCGACATGGTGACGCTCGGCAACGAGCAGGGCGAGGTCTCTTTGCCGGTGCGCCCTTCGGAGGGCATGCGCGCCGACACCGTGATCGTCGAGGGCATCTGGCCGGGCAAGCACTACGGCAAAGGGCTCGGCATCAACGTGCTGATCAGTGCCGACCGCGGCCCGCCCGGCGGCGGCGGCGTCTTCCACGACACCTCGGTCTGGGTGAGGGCGGACTGATGGCGCTGTTCGGCCTCGGTGCGGCGAAGCGGCCGCCGGCGCCGGAGCGCCGGGCGCACGTCATCGTCGTCGGCAACGAAAAGGGCGGCAGCGGCAAGTCGACCTCCGCCATGCACCTCATCGTCGCGATGCTACAGCAGGGCCGTTCGGTCGCCACCATCGACGTCGACGCCCGCCAGGGCACGCTGTCGCGCTACATCACCAACCGCGAGAAGTTCATCAAGTCGCGCGGCCGCGACATCGGCATGCCGCGCCACTACACCGTCGACCCGTCCAAGGAGGCGGCTTCGGCGTCCGAACGCGACGCCGAACTGGAACGGCTACGGCTGCTGATCGAGGGCGCCTACATCAACCACGACATCGTCATCATCGACACGCCCGGTTCCGCCAGCGCGTTGTCGCGCCTGGCGCACTCCTACGCCGACACGCTGATAACGCCGATCAACGATTCGCTCGTCGACTTCGACGTGCTGGCGCACGTCGACGGCACCCACTTCGCCATCATGGGCCCGAGCCACTACGCCGAGATGGTCTGGGAGCAGAAGAAGGTGCGCGCCGACCGCGACGGCGGCTCGATCGACTGGATCGTCATGCGCAACCGGCTGTCCAGCCTCGACGCCCACAACAAGCGCGAGATGGAGCGCCT
>JAYNJY010000419.1:0-1778 GCA_038110665.1 Rhodospirillaceae bacterium
GCCTCCGGCTGGGATATCAGGCAAGTCGACGGCCATAATGCCGAGGCGGTCGCCGCCGCCATCGCAGCGGCGCGCGAGAGTAACCAGCCCTCATTGATCGCCTGCAAGACCGAAATCGGTCACGGCGCGCCGACCAAGGCGGGTTTGGCTTCGACGCACGGCTCGCCCCTCGGTGACGAGGAAATCGCCGGCGCGCGCGAAAAGATGGGTTGGCCATACGCGCCGTTCGAAATGCCGGCCGAACTGCTCGAGGCCTGGCGCGGCATTGGCGCCAAGGGTGCGGACGACCGCGCCGCCTGGGAAAAGCGCCTCGCTGGCGCGAAGACCAAGGCGGAGTTCGAGCGTATGACCAAAGGCACGCTCGCCGATGGCTGGAAAGCGGCGCTGAACACCCATAAGAGGCGCTGTTCTGAGGAAAAACCAAGCTGGGCCACGCGCCAGGCTTCGGGTGAAGCGCTAAAGGTGCTGACCGAGATCATGCCCGAGCTGATCGGCGGCTCCGCCGACCTGACCGGCTCGGTCAACACCAAGACGCCGAGCACGACACCGATCACGCCCGACGACTTCTCGGGGCGCTATGTCCACTACGGCGTGCGCGAGCATGCAATGGCGGCGGTGATGAACGGCATGGCGCTACACGGCGGCTTCATCCCTTACGGCGGCACCTTCCTGGTCTTTGCCGATTACATGAAAGGCGCCATGCGCCTGTCATCGCTGATGGGCCAGCGGGTGGTCTACGTGCTGACCCACGATTCCATCGGCCTCGGCGAGGATGGCCCGACGCACCAGCCGGTCGAGACCCTCGCCATGCTGCGCGCGATGCCGAATTTCCGCGTGTTCCGGCCCTGCGATGCTGTCGAGACGGCGGAATGTTGGGCGCTCGCGCTGGAAACCACCGACGGACCGTCCGGCATGGTACTGACCCGCCAGGGCGTGCCACTGCAGCGCACCGAGCACACCACGGAAAACCTCTGTGCCCGCGGCGGCTACGTGCTGGCCGAGGCCGAGGGCGGCGAGCGCAAGGTGACGCTGCTGGCCACCGGCTCCGAAGTACAACTCGCCCAAAAAGCGCGCGAGATGCTGCAGGCGGACGGTATCCCGACCGCCGTCGCCTCGATGCCGTGCTGGGAGCTGTTCGACGCGCAGAGCCCGTCCTACCGCAAGCAGGTGCTGGGCGAGGGCGCCGTGCGCGTCGCTTGTGAGGCCGGTGTGCGCATGGGCTGGGATGCCTACGTCCGCCCGCACGGCGGTTTCGTCGGCATGAGCGGTTTCGGCGCGTCGGCACCGGCGAAGCAGCTTTACGAACACTTCGGTATTACTGCTGAAAACATCGTAAGCACGGTGAAAGAACGGCTGTAACGATTTATGTTAATTGAAGCTTTCGACTCTGGAGGAGGATTGACCGATGGCCTTGGTTTCGCTCAGGCAGCTTCTCGACCACGCGGCAGAGAACGACTACGGCATGCCTGCGTTCAACATCAACAACATGGAACAGATGTTGGCTATCATGGCCGCAGCCAAGAAGACCGACAGCCCGGTGATCATGCAAGCGAGCCGTGGTGCACGCAAATACGCCAACGACACCGTGCTGCGCCACCTGATCCTAGCCGCTACCGAGATGTATCCTGACATTCCGGTATGCATGCACCAGGACCACGGCAACAACGCTCAAACCTGCATGTCGGCAATCGCCAGCGGCTTCTCGTCGGTGATGATGGATGGTTCGCTGGAAGAGGACGCCAAGACGCCAGCCTCCTACGAATACAACGTCGACGTCA
>JAYNJY010000419.1:1788-2071 GCA_038110665.1 Rhodospirillaceae bacterium
TGGCGCATCTGGTCGGCGTCTCGGTAGAGGGCGAACTGGGTTGCCTGGGCTCGCTCGAGACTGGCCAGGGCGACAAGGAGGACGGTCATGGTTTCGAGGGTACGCTCGACCACTCCATGCTGGTCACCGACCCAGACGAGGCCGCAGACTTCGTCAAGAAGACGAAGTGCGACGCGCTTGCGGTCGCCATTGGCACCTCGCACGGCGCCTACAAGTTCACCCGCAAGCCGACCGGCGACATCCTCGCCATGGACGTGGTCAAGGCGATCCACGCCAAGCTGCC
>JAYNJY010000420.1:0-2060 GCA_038110665.1 Rhodospirillaceae bacterium
TATACCGATTCGTTCGGCGTGCCGGCGCTGCGCGAGCGCATCGGGCGCCACTATCGCGAGGTCTACGGCGTCGACGTGGCGACCGAAAGCATCGTCGTCACCACCGGATCGTCCGCCGCGTTCGTGCTGTCGTTCCTGGCCGCCTTTGACGTCGGCGACCGGGTCGCGCTGGCCAGTCCGGGCTATCCGGCCTACCGCAACATCCTGAACGCGCTCGGCATCGAGGTCGTCGACATCCCGACCGGCGCTGACAGCAATTTCCAGCCGACCCTGCCGGTGCTGGAGCGCGCCTTGGCCGTGCTCGAGGCCGAGACCGGGAAGGGCGTCGACGGCTTGATCGTCGCCAGCCCGTCGAACCCGACCGGCACCATGCTGACGCCGGACGAACTGGCGGCACTGGTCCGGTACTCGGCCGATAAGGGCATTCGCTTCGTTTCCGACGAGATCTACCACGGCATCACTTACGGCCGGGCGGCCGAAACGGCGCTCAAATTCGGCCGCGACGTGGTCGTGATCAACAGTTTCTCGAAATACTTCTCGATGACCGGCTGGCGGCTCGGCTGGATGGTGCTGCCGCCGGACTTGCTGCGCGCGGTCGAGTGTCTCGGCCAGAACCTGTTTATCTCGCCGCCGACGATCTCGCAGCACGCCGGCATCGCCGCCTTCGATTGCAACGCGGAACTCGACGCCAACGTGGCGCGTTACGCGCGGAACCGTGAATTGCTTTTGCAGCGGCTGCCGAAGGCCAGGTTCGACAAGTTGGCCTCGGCCGACGGCGCCTTCTACATTTACGCCGACGTCGGCGATCTGACCAACGACAGCCCGGAGTTCTGCCGGCGTATGTTGGCCGAAACCGGTGTGGCGACGACGCCCGGGACCGATTTCGATCCCGTGCGCGGCCATCGTTCCGTGCGCTTTTCCTTTGCCGGCGAGGAAGCCGACATGGCCGAAGCGGCCGAACGCCTCATCGCCTGGCGGCGCTGAGGCGGGGCCGCGAGCCCGTCCTCAGCCGCGATCCCACCAACCCGAACGCGACGGCGGGGCAACGCTTTCGCCACCGACCCGGATGACCGTGGTCTTGGCCGATTCCTGTTCGGCGCTGTCCGGCTGGATCGGTTTCACCACCGGCTCGGGCGCGGCTTCCGGCTCCGGCTCGGCAGCCTCGGCTAAAACCTTGGCTTCAATCTCGGCTTCCGGCTCGGTGGCTTCGGCCTCAGCGGCCTCGGCCGCGACTTCCGGCTCTGAGGTTTCGGCTTCACCGCCGCCATCGCTCTTGGCGCGACCGCCACGGCGGCGCGATTTCGGCTTGGCGGCATTGGTGTCGGCATCGGCATCCACATCCGCCTGTTCGGCGGCCACGGGTTCTTCCGCCTCGGCCTCGGAGCCGTCGGGCAATTGGATCACTTCGCCGCCGGCCTGGCCGTCGCGGCCTTCCTCATCGTGGCGCCGACGCCGACGCCGGCCGCCGCGACGACCGCGACGACGGCGCTTTTGGCCGTCGCCGGCCTCGCCTTCCTCCGTGCGGTGCTCGCGTTCGGCCGCCTGCGGTTCGGCCTCGTCGTCCTCGTCGTCGTCCTCGTCGTGCTCGGCCGCCTCCTGGGCATGCTCTTCGTGCGCGTGCTCCTCGTGGGCGTGTTCGGAATCACCCTCTTCGCCACGACGCCGGCGCCGCGAACGGCGGCGTTTACGCTTGCGCCCCGAACCGTCCTCGACGCCGTCGGCTTCCGCCGCGCTGGTCGGGCGATGCGGCTTCTCGTCGCTGACCACCTCGCCGTCACGTTCGATGCGAAGATCCGGCGGGATCAGGGTGTCGTCGTTCTCGAGCAGGATCTTGAGGTTGAAGCGTTGCTCCAGTTCGGCGATCGCTTCGCGCTTGAGGTTGAGCAGATAGAGCGCAACCTCGGTCGGCACGAACACGGTCAACTCGCCGTCGCGCCGCCGCATGCCCTCTTCCTCGAGCGCGCGCAGCACCTCGACCGCGGTGGTCTCGGTCGAGCGCCGAACGCCGGAGCCGCGGCAATAGGGGCAGGGCTCTGAACTGGTCTCGATCAGGCTCGGAC
>JAYNJY010000421.1:0-2058 GCA_038110665.1 Rhodospirillaceae bacterium
TCGGCAGTTCCATGTGGATCGTCATCTGGGTGCTCGGGCTGCTGATCTGGGACCGATTCGCGGTGGTCATGAGATCGACCACGCAACAGGTCCGCAACATGGATTACGTCGCCGCCGCCAAAGCGCTCGGCTGTTCGACCACGCGCATCATCCTGACCGAGATCATGCCGAACATCGTCAACGCGCTGATCGTCGTCGCCACCCTCGAGGTCGCGCACGCAGTGCTGCTCGAGGCAGCGCTGTCGTTCCTCGGCCTCGGTGTGCAACCGCCGACGCCGAGCTGGGGCCTGATGATCTCGGAAGGCAAGGGCATGATGTTCTTCAAGGCATGGGTGATCGCCATCCCGGGTACGGCGCTGTTCATGATGGTGCTCTGCATCAACCTGCTCGGCGACGGCATCCGCGACGTCACCGCGCCGGAAAACCGGAACTGATCGGCGGCGGGGAGGCAGCATGACCGAACGCATTCTCGAGGTCAAAAACCTGACCGTCGACATCCCGGTGCCGGGCGGCATCCTGCATGCCGTCCAGGGCACCAGTTTCCACGTCGACCGCGGCGAGACGCTCTGCATCGTGGGCGAGTCGGGTTGCGGCAAGTCGCTGACCTCGCTCGCCATCATGGACCTGCTGCCAAAAAAGGCCGTGCGCAAGGCCAGCAAGCTCGAACTCGACGGCTCCAGCATCCTCGACATCGGCGAACGCAAGATGTCCGACATCCGCGGCGACCGCATGGGCATGATCTTCCAGGAGCCGATGACCTCGCTCAATCCGTCCTACACCATCGGCAACCAGCTCGAGGAAGCGCTGCTGCGCCATCGCAAGGTCACCCGCGAGGAGGCCCGCGACCGCGCCGTGTTCCTGCTCGAGAAGGTCGGCATCACCGCCGCCCGGAGCCGTCTGCGCCAGTACCCGCACCAGCTCTCCGGCGGGTTGCGCCAGCGCGTCATGATCGCCATGACGCTGATGTGCGGCCCCGACCTGATCATTGCCGACGAACCGACCACCGCGCTCGACGTCACCATCCAGGCACAGATCCTGCTGCTGTTGGCCGAGTTGCAGCGCGAGTTCCACATGGGCCTGATCCTGATCACCCACGATCTCGGCGTGGTCGCCCGCGTCGCCGACCGCGTCGCCGTCATGTACGCCGGCCAGATCGTCGAACAGGGCTCGGCCAAGCAAGTGTTCCAGAACCCGACCCATCCCTACACCCAGGGCCTGCTGGAGTGCATCCCGATCCCCGGCAAGACCAAACGCGGCGAGCACCTGGGTTCGATCCCCGGCATCGTGCCGTCGCTGGTCGGCGACCTGAAGGGTTGCCGCTTCGCCGAGCGTTGCGACTACGCCGTGGCGCGATGCAGCGCCGCCGACCTCGAGCTGCGTCCGGGCATCGAAGACGGCCATCTCTACCGCTGTGTGCTCTCGACCGAGCAGTGCGGGGAAAACCTCAAACGCAAGGTGCCGGCATGAGCGAGGTAATGATCGAAGCCAAGGGCGCGACCAAGACCTACATGATCTCGGCCGGCGCCTTCCGCGAGAAGCGGCCGCTGCACGCGGTCAGCAGCGTCGACCTCAGGATCGAACGCGGCGAGGTGCTGGCGCTGGTCGGCGAATCCGGCTGCGGCAAGACGACCCTGGCCAAGATGCTGCTCGGCCTCGAGGCGCCGACCTCGGGCCAAGTCCTGATCCAGGGCAAGCCCGTGCATACGCTCGGCCGGCTCGAGATCGCCGGCCTGCTGCAGCCGATCTTCCAGGACCCCTATTCGTCCTTGAATCCGAGGAAGTCGATCGGTTCGATCATCACGCTGCCGTTGAAGGTGCATGGCGACCCGAACCCCGAGACCTGGCGCCGGCGCGCCGAAGAAATGATGGAACTGGTCGGCCTGCCCCGGCGCGTGTTCCAGAACTACCCGAGCCAGCTTTCCGGTGGCCAGCGTCAGCGCGTCGCCATCGCGCGCGCGCTCATCAATCGTCCGCAGGTGGTGATCTGCGACGAGCCGACGTCGGCGCTCGACGTCTCCGTGCAGTCGCAGATCCTGAACCTGCTGCAGGACCTGCGCG
>JAYNJY010000422.1:0-2053 GCA_038110665.1 Rhodospirillaceae bacterium
CGTGCGCTATCTCGCTAAGCTGCATTTCCGCCTCAAGGCCGACGCCATCCGCCGGTTGCTGCGCGACGCAGGATTGCAGTTCGCCGAGACGCCGAGTAAGCCAGTGCTGGTGCTGGCGGTGTTCCAGTCGGCCGGCGGCCTGGTGCTGTGGGAGGACCCGAATCCTTGGCGCGATGCCTGGAACCGTCGCCAGGCGGCTGGCGGCCTGGTCACCCTGGCGCTGCCGCTCGGCGACCTTACCGACATCGGCGCCGTCAACGTGCAGCAGGCGGTGCGCGGCGAGGTCGATGCGCTCGGCAAGCTGGCGACCCGCTACAACGCCGGCGACACAGTCGTCGCCTATGCGCGCCTCGGCCTCAATCCCGAAGGCCAGGGCCAGCGCGTCGACGTCTCGGTGACCCGCTTCAGTCCGCATCACGAGCCCGATACCCGGCTGCTCGCGCTCGACCAGCAGGACCGCGAACCGGTCGAGGGATTGCTCCGGCGCGCCGTCGACAGCGTCGCCGCCGGGCTTGAGGATCAGTGGAAGCGCGACAACCTGCTGGTCGGCGGCGAAGCCGGCGTCGCCGCGGTGACCGTGCCGATCACCTCGCTCGCCGATTGGCTCGGCGTGCAGAAGCGGCTCAAGTCGGTGGCCGTGGTGCGCGGCATCGAAACGGTGCTGATGTCCTTGGACGAGGTCCGCGTCAACCTGCACTATGTCGGCGCCGCCCAGCAGTTGCAGACGGCGCTCGGCCAGTCCGACCTGGCGCTGGTGCGCGAAGAGAACGAGTGGGTATTGTATCCGGCCGGTTCCGCGCCGCCGGCCCGCTGATGAACGCGAGGGGGACCGCGTGAACCTGCCGAACGCCATAACGCTCTCGCGGCTGCTCTGCGTGCCGCTGGTGGTCTGGTTGATCCTGGTCGACCGCATGGCGGCGGCATTCTGGATTTCGCTCGGCGCCGCGCTCAGCGACGCGGTCGATGGCATCATCGCCAAGCGCTGGCGCATGGTCACCAAGTTCGGCGGCTACCTCGACCCGATCGCCGACAAGGCGCTCTTGGTCTGCATCTACGTGGCGCTCGTCAACCAGGGACATCTGCCGGTCTGGCTGGTCATCCTGGTGGTGTTCCGCGACGCGCTCATCATCGGTGGCGCGCTCCTGTTCATGACGCTGACGCAAACGCTCGATATGAAACCGCTGATGGTGAGCAAGCTGAACACCGTGATGCAGCTCACCCTGGCCGTAGAGGTGTTGGCGGCGCTTGCCTTCAGTATCGACGATACCGACCTGCGCCCGGTTCTGGTATTCTCCGTCGCGGCGACCACGCTTGCGTCGGGCGCCGCCTATGTGGTCGGCTGGACACGGCTCGCCGCTGAGATCGAGAAGCAGGACGGCGGCGCGGAGGATCGGGCATGACGATTGAGAAACGGACCATGTTCTGGGTCGGCGGCCTGGCGGTGTTCGCCTACGTCGTCCACTTGTTGAGTTCGATCCTGCTGCCGTTCGTCGCCGGCATGCTGACCGCCTATTTCCTCGATCCCGTTGCCGACCGGCTGGAGGCCAGGCGGATTCCGCGCGGCATCGCCACGGCCTTAATCCTTCTCGCGTTCTTCGTCTGCGGCGCCGGCGTCATCACACTGCTCTTTCCCATGCTTCAGCGTCAGGTCGTCGACCTCGCGATCTTGTTGCCGGGCATGGTCGAGGCCGCGCGCCAGTCGATCGAGCCGATGCTGCGCGAGTTCCTGGCCGGCCTGCCGCCGGACGCCATGGCCGAGATCAAGACCAGCGTCGGCAACGTCGCCGGCAAGGTGGCGAGCTGGGTCACCGGCATGCTCGCCGGGGTTTGGTCGGGCGGCGTCGCGCTGTTCAACATGATCTCACTGGTGTTGGTAACGCCGGTCGTGGCGTTCTATCTGCTGCGCGACTGGGACCTGATCACGGCGAAGATCGATTCCTGGCTGCCGCTCGGCGCGCGGCCGATGATCCGCGAACAGCTCGGCGAGATCGACGTCACCTTGGCCGCCTTCGTTCGCGGCCAGGCCAGCGTCTGCCTGGTGTTGTCGCTGCTC
>JAYNJY010000423.1:0-2050 GCA_038110665.1 Rhodospirillaceae bacterium
GGCAATGGCCGAGAGCGTATCCGCCCACTTGCCGTCACTGGCGTAAGGCGCCGGCGTCTTCGAGGCATAGGCGGCGGCGATGGCGCGCCACTTGTCGCGGAAGCTTTCCAGCTCGAACGTGCCGGCCATGGAATTCTTGCGCTTCAGGTAGAACACCGCCTCGCGGAAATGCCGGTAGGCGTCCGAAGTCTGGCGGTGGAATTCCGCCGCCGCATCGGCGGCTCGCGCCGGCAGCGGCATCGCCGCCAACGCACAGATCGACAGGCCGAGCCCGGCCCATGCGAGGGCCCATCGCCGCGAGAACTTCATCACATCACGTTTCCTTGACGCCACATCCGGAAGTCCATCAGCCTATATGACACATGCGGTTTTTTCTATATGATAAGCGCATTCCTGACCTCCACCGACCCGGAACACGCCGCCATGTCTCTCGCGCGCCGCACTTTCAACCGCCTCGCCCTCACCGGTCTCGCCGCCGCCGCGGCGCCCGCCCTGTTGCCGGCGTCGGCCAATGCCTCGAACTCGACCTCGCCGGACTACGCGCCGGTACGCAGCGACAGCGCTTTCGGCTCCTATACGCAGAAATGGTTCGTCGAGAGCTTCCTCGAATTGGGCGACGACCTGAAGGAGGCACATGCCGCCGGCAAGCGTTTCGCCATCGTGTGGGAGCTCGAGGGTTGCCCCTATTGCCGCGAGACGCATTTGGTCAACTTCGCGATCCCGGCGGTGACCGATTTCATCCGGCCCCGCTTCGCCATCGTCCAGCTCGACGTCAGGGGATCGCGCCGGGTCAAGAATTTCGACGGCACCGAGATGAGCGAGCGCGAGCTCGCCGCGCTGTTCCAGATCCGGCATACGCCGACCATCCAATTCTTCCCGGAAACCCTTGCGGAAACCAAGGGCAAGAAGGGCCGCGACGTCGAGGTCGGGCGCATCCCCGGCTACCTCAGGCCATTCCACTTCCTGACGTTCTTCCAGTTCGTCGCGGAAAAGGCCTACGCACTCGAGAACTTCCACAAGTACCTGAAGGCGCGCGTCGCCCAGCTCGAAGGCTCCGGCAAGGGCTTGCCGGCCTGGTAGGTTCCGTAATTTCGGTTTCGCTGGCGGTTCAGGCGACCGCCGCCGCCGGGGCGCCGGTGACGCTGGCGCTCGGCCGTTCGGTGCTGCAGAACAACTCGTGCATCAAGCCGATCAACTCGATCGCCTCGTCGCTGGCGATACGGTAGTAGATCTGCTTCGACTCGCGGCGCGTCCGCACCACGTTCTCGGCACGCAGCCGGCTCAACTGCTGGGACAGGGTCGGCTGGCGGATGCCGAGAATCTCCTCAAGCTCGCCGACGTTCTTCTCGCCCTGCGCCAGCGCGCAAAGGATGATCAAACGGTTCTCGTTGGCCATGACCTTGAGAAACTCGCTGGCCCGTTTGGCATTGTCCATCAGTGTTGGGTCGACAGCATCCACAACGTGGGCTCCTTCCTCGTCGCCAAGACCATGGTATTCACATGGCCTTCATTAGTATCAAATGCGAACGATTCGTAATAAACCTACTAAAACTTAAGAAAATTGTAAAATAAGCAATTTTACAATATTTTCTTGTAATCTATTTCATTCTCCCCGGGCGGGCGCCTTCCGCTCGTGTCGCCGTTCAGAACGCCAGCTTGTCGGCCATCGCCTCGATGCCGACGCGCGCGCAGGCGTCGTCCATGTCGCCGCCCGGCGCACCCGAAACGCCGACGGCGCCGACCAGGGTGCCACCGGCATCGACCGGTACGCCGCCGCCGACCATGAGCGTGCCCGGGCGGTGACGAATGCCGGACTGCGGTTCGCCGGCCTGCGTCGCCGTCATCATGCTCTGCGTGTCGGTGCGGAAACTGGCTGCCGTATAGGCCTTGAGCCGCGCGGTCTCAGGCGTGTGCGGCCCGGCGAAGCGGTCGCGCAGCATGATCTGCTCGACGCCGGAACGGTCGACCACGCTGACCGCGACCTGATAGCCGCGCTTGCGGCAGTCGGCCAGGATGGCGCGGGCGAGTTCGAGCGCCATTTCCGGCGTCA
>JAYNJY010000424.1:0-2041 GCA_038110665.1 Rhodospirillaceae bacterium
CGCCGAGGCCGGATCGCCGCGCCAGTCGTGGCCCATCTTGTCGACCTCGTCCAACAGGAACAGCGGGTTCGACGTCTTCGCCTTCTTCATGCCCTGGATGACCTTGCCGGGCATCGAGCCGATGTAGGTGCGGCGATGGCCGCGGATTTCCGACTCGTCACGCACGCCGCCCAAGGACATGCGAACGAAGTTGCGGCCCGTGGCGCGCGCGATCGATTTGCCAAGCGACGTCTTGCCGACGCCCGGAGGGCCGACCAGGCAGAGGATCGGCCCGGTCACCTTGTTGGTCCGGGTCTGCACCGCGAGGTATTCGACGATGCGTTCCTTGACCTTCTCCAGGCCGTAGTGATCGTCGTCCAGGACCGCCTGCGCCGCGGCGAGGTCCTTCTTCACGCGCGAACGCTTCTTCCACGGAATCGTCAACATCCAGTCGAGGTAGTTGCGGACGACGGTGGCTTCCGCCGACATCGGCGACATGGAACGCAGCTTCTTCAATTCGGCGAGAGACTTGTCCCGCGCCTCCTTGGTCAGCTTGGTCTTGTTGATCTTTTCCTCGATCTCTGCGGCCTCGTCGCGGCCGTCGTCGGTCTCGCCGAGTTCCTTCTGGATCGCCTTGAGCTGTTCGTTGAGGTAGTACTCGCGCTGGGTCTTCTCCATCTGGCGCTTGACCCGGTTACGAATCTTCTTCTCGACCTGCAGCACGCCGATTTCGGCTTCCATGTAGGAGTAGGCGCGCTCCAGGCGCTCGGCGACGGAGGCCGTCTCGAGCAATTCCTGCTTCTCGGAAATCTTCAGCGCCAGGTGCGAGGCGACGGTGTCGGCGAGCTTGGCTGCGTTTTCGATCTGGTTGACCGAGACCAGCACCTCCGGCGGGATTTTTTTGTTCAGCTTGATGTACTGCTCGAACTGGGAAATCACGGAGCGTGACAACGCCTCGTGTTCCTCGTCATCGGAGTCGGTCTCCGAGATCGGCGTCGCGTCGACCTGGAAGAAATCCGGGTTTTCGCGGAAGCCGTCGATCTTGGCCCGCTGCGTGCCCTCGACCAGCACCTTCACGGTGCCGTCCGGCAGCTTGAGCAGCTGCAGCACGGTCGAAATGGTACCGACCTCGTAGATGTCGTTCTGGCCCGGATCGTCGTCGGCCGCGTTCTTCTGCGCGACCAGCAGGATCTGCTTGTCGTCCTGCATGACGTCTTCGAGCGCGCGCACGGATTTGTCGCGGCCGACGAACAGCGGCACGATCATGTGCGGGAAGACGACAATGTCGCGGAGCGGCAGGACGGGATATGAAGCCATTAGCTGATTCTCGTTTCGTTGCCTGGGGGTGGGCACAATAAGCCCGGCGAAGGGGGAGATAAGCGCCGCGCTCTATGCAAAAGATTGGCTCGCCGGGGTGTCACGTCAAGCCCCGCCTGGCGAATCACGCCGAGGTCTCGACGTCGTCCTGACGTTCGGCGTAGATGAACAGCGGCTTGCCGTTGTCGTCGACGACTTCCCGGTTGATCACGACCTCCTCGATTCCCAGCATTTCCGGGAGATCGAACATGGTCTCGAGCAGGATGTTCTCCATGATCGAGCGCAGCCCGCGCGCGCCGGTCTTGCGCTCGACGGCCTTCTTGGCAATCGCCACCAGGGCGCCTTCGGAGAACGTCAGCGAAACGTCCTCCATCTCGAACAGGCGCTGGTACTGCTTGACCAGCGCGTTCTTGGGCTTGGTCAGGATTTCGATCAGCGCCTCTTCGTCCAAATCCTCGAGGGTGGCGACGACCGGCAGGCGGCCGACGAATTCGGGGATCAGGCCGAACTTGAGCAGATCTTCAGGCTCGACGTCACGAAGGATCTGACCGGTCTGGCGCTCGTCGGAGGCGCGCACGTCGGCGCCGAAGCCGATCGAGGTGCCCTTGCCGCGCTGGGAGATGATCTTGTCGAGCCCAGCGAAGGCGCCGCCGCAGATGAACAGGATGTTGGTGGTGTCGACCTGCAGGAACTCCTGCTGCGGATGCTTGCGCCCGCCCTGCGGCGGCACGGAGGCGACGGTGCC
>JAYNJY010000425.1:0-2022 GCA_038110665.1 Rhodospirillaceae bacterium
GCGTGATCCTGTCGGACGCCTGGAACCACGCCTCGATGATCGCCGGCATCCGGCATTCGGCCTGCGATAAGCTGATCTACAATCACTGCGACATGGCGCACCTGGAGGAACTGCTGCAGGGCATCGACCCGGCGCGGCCGAAGCTGATCGCCTTCGAATCTGTCTATTCCATGGATGGCGACGTTTCGCCGATCGCGACGATCTGCGACCTGGCCGACAAGTACGGCGCCATGACCTACATCGACGAGGTGCACGCCGTCGGCCTCTACGGCAAGACCGGCGGCGGCATCACCGAACGCGACGGACTGGCCGACCGCCTCACCGTCATCGAGGGCACGCTGGCGAAGGGCTTCGGTCTGGTCGGCGGCTACATCGCCGGGTCGGCGGCGCTGATAGACGCGGTGCGTTCGAACGCGCCCGGCTTCATCTTCACCACCACCCTGCCGCCGCCCATCGTCGGCGCGGCGATCGCCTCGATCCGTTATTTGCGCGAACACGACGAGCTGCGCCAGCAGCACCAGGAACGCGCCGCCACGCTGAAGCGGAGGATCGCCGAGGCGGGCCTGCCTTTGATGGAATCGGAAACCCACATCGTCCCGGTGATGGTCGGCGACCCGGCGCTGTGCAAGCGCGCCACCGACATGCTGCTGGAGGACTACAAGATCTACATCCAGCCGATCAACTACCCGACCGTGCCGAAAGGTACCGAACGGTTGCGCATCACCCCCTCGCCGTTCCACACGGACGAGCTGATGCGCCAGTTGGTCGATGCGCTGGTCGAGGTCTGGCGTCGCCTGGAACTCCGCCAGGCCGCCTGATCGTTCCGTGACTCCGGTATTTGGACGGCGCGCCCGGCGCGCGCCGACGGCTTGACTTCGCCGCCCTGCGGCCGTAGACCCCGGACAACGATCTCAGGGGAGACGACGGGGCATCAAAGCCACCCGAATTGTCCACGATCACAAGGAACGACACGACATGACTTTCCGTATTTCCGCTCTCTTCGCCGCCATCCTGACGACCGTCGCCGTCACCGGCGCGGCCCATGCCGCCGACGCCGAGGCCGGCATGAAGGTGTTCGGCAAGTGCAAGGCCTGTCACATGGTGAAGGCGAACGGCAAGCACACGGTCGGCCCCAACCTGCACGGCGTCGTCGGCCGCAAGGCGGGTTCGGCCAAGGGGTTCCGCTATTCGAAGGCGATGGCCGAGTCCGGCCTGACCTGGGACGAGGCCACCTTGGACAAGTTTCTGCTCAAGCCTAAGGACCTGGTGAACAAGACCCGGATGGCCTTCCCCGGCCTGAAGAAGGACGAGGACCGCGCCAACGTCATCGCCTACCTGAAGTCGCTCACCAACTAATCGCCGTCGCGCGTCGGCGCGGCTTTATTGATTTCGGTCAAAGCGCCGGGTTCCACGGTCCGTCACTATTCGGGACCATAGACACGCCGAGGGTGCTCAGCCTGGACGATCTGGCGACGGCGCGAAGCTCGCCGCTTCTTGCCGAGGAGCCGCGCGCGGTCCTGGACGGCCTATTGTCCGGCGCGGCGATCGGCATCTATCGCAACCACCATCGCCTCTATCGGCCGGACCAGCCGGCCGAGCAGATTTACGTGGTGCTGCGCGGCAAGGTCCAGATCTACCACGGCGAGGCCGACGGCAAGCACGCGGTGGTCGCAGTGCCGCAACGCGGCGACGTGTTCGGCCTTGACGAGGTCTTCGAGACCGGCCGGCGGCGGACCGCCGCGCAGGCGGTCGGCGAATGTCGGGTGCTGGAACTGCCGACCGACGCCTACCGCGACGCCGTGGCGCGCCATCCGGACATGGCGACCGGCCTGGTGAAACTGCTGGCGCGTTCGCTCTGCAGCGTTTCCGACCAGTTGGCGCGCATCCAGCTCAAACCGAAGACCCAGCGCCTGGCCGACTACATTCTCTGCCTACCGCAGGCCGCCTGCGCGCAGGGCGAGGTGACGCTGCCGTTCGAGAAGGCGCTGGTCGCCGCCTATTTAAGGATGGAGCCGGAAAGCC
>JAYNJY010000426.1:0-2021 GCA_038110665.1 Rhodospirillaceae bacterium
CGCGCTGCCGCCGACTACTGGCTGCCGGTCGACCAGTACATCGGCGGCATCGAGCATGCCGTGCTGCATCTGCTGTACTCGCGGTTCTTCACCAGGGCACTGAAGCGCTGCGGTTATCTCGATCTCACCGAGCCTTTCGCGGGTTTGCTGACCCAAGGCATGGTCTGTCACGCCACCTATCGCGACGACGCCGGCAAGTGGCTGTTCCCGACCGACGTGGTGACGGGTGACGGCGGCGCGCTCACGCACAAGACGAGCGGCAAGGCGGTGACCATGGGCCGCTCCGAAAAGATGAGCAAGTCGAAGAAGAACGTCGTCGACCCCGAGGAGATCATCGGTACCTATGGCGCGGATACGGCGCGGTTATTCATGCTCTCCGACAGCCCGCCGGACCGCGATCTCGATTGGACCGAGGCCGGCGTCGAGGGCGCCTGGCGCTACGTCAACCGGTTGTGGCGGCTCGGCCAGGAGATCCCCGCCGGCGACGGCGCCGACGGCGACGCCGCGTTGACCGGCCTGCTGCACCGGACCATCGCCGGCGTCACCGGCGATCTCGACAAGTTCCATTTCAACAAGGCCGTCGCGCGCATCCGGGAATTGACCAACGCGCTCGAAAAGCCGGTCGGCGTTTCGGGCGAGCTCTATCGCCAGGCATTGCGGACGGCCGTGCTACTGGTGCAGCCGATGATGCCGCATCTCGCCGAAGAGATGTGGGAGACGCTCGATCAGGCCGGATTCGCGGCCGATCAGCCCTGGCCGGTGGCCGACCCGAAACACCTCGTGCAGGATACGGTGACCATGGCCGTCCAGGTCAACGGCAAGCTTCGCGGCACCATCGATATCGCCAAGGACAGCGATCGCGAGTTCGCCGAAGGCGAAGCACTCAAGGTCGGTAACGTTGTCGCCGCCATGGCCGGCAAATCTGCGCGCAAGGTTATCGTCATCCCCAACAAGGTGGTGAACATTGTCGTCTAGGTGTCTCGCTTGGGTGTTGGTTTGCGGCCTGCTCGCTGGCTGCGGCTTCCGTCCGCTCTATGGCGAACAGCAGGGCGGCTCCATCGCGGCACAGCTGCTTTCGATCGAGATTGAGGCCGGGCGAAATCGTGAAGGCCAGATGTTCCGGAACGAGCTGGTTCGGTTATTGTATGGCGGCGGCCGTCCGAGCCGCGCGGTATACCGGCTAAAGATGGAGCTTTCCGAGGGTAAATCCTCGCTCGCGGTTCGGAAGAGCGCGTATGCCACGCGCGGCAATCTGAAGATGTCCGTGAATTTCGAACTTTACGAGGTTTCCACCGGAAAGGTGACTTTCTCCAGCACTTCCAGCAGCACCGTGAGTTACAATGTGCTGGACGCCGAATTCTCGGCCTTGTTGGCAGAGAAAAATGCAAGGGAGCGTGCGCTTCGTATGCTCGGCGAGGAGGTTCGCGTGCTGCTTGGGAATTATTTCGATAGGCTCGCTGCCGGTCAGGTGGATAGAAAGTGAAACTGAGTGGCGCCGGGCTTGAGCGCTGGGTTGCGTCGCCCACCCGCGAAAGCCGCGCGGTCCTGTTCTACGGCCCCAACGAGGGCTTGGTTCGTGATCGCGCCCGAACGGTTGTCGGCAGCCTTTCAGGCGGCAATGTCGATGACCCCTTTTCGGTGAGCGTGTGCGACCAGCCGGCGCGCAATGGCAATCCGGCGATGCTGTTAGATGAAGCGTTTTCCTTTTCGATGATGGGCGGCGACAAGGTCGTCTGGGTTCGCGATGCCGGCGATTCCCTCGTCGAGGAATTGTCACGCGTTTTGCAGGCGGAGAAACCCGGAAATTTCGTCGTCGTCGAGGGCGGCGACCTGGCGCCGCGTTCCAAGTTGCGACAGCTGTTCGAGAAAGACGGTTCGGCGCTCGCCGCCGGCTGTTATCTTGACGATGACCGCGCGCTGGAAACCCTGGTGCGCGGTAAGTTCCAGTCCGCTGGCGTGCGCGTCAACAAGTCGGCGCTGGACGTGCTGGTTTCGCGATTGGGCCAGGACCGCTTGGCCAA
>JAYNJY010000427.1:0-1981 GCA_038110665.1 Rhodospirillaceae bacterium
CGATGATCTCCACGTCGATCTGGTGGAACTGGCGCTGGCGGCCCTTCTGCGGGCGTTCGTAGCGGAACAGCGGCCCGCGCGCGAACACCTTGAACGGCGCCTGGTCGTAAAGCGCGTTGGAGACGAAGGCACGGCAGATGCCGGCGGTGAACTCGGGCCGGAGCGTCATCTCCTCCTCGCCGGAACGGTCGGGGAAGGTGTACATCTCCTTGGTCACCACATCGGAGGTCTCGCCCATGGTGCGCGAGAACACCTGGGTGAACTCAAACATCGGCGGGGTCATCTCGGTGAAGCCGTAGCGCCCGGCGATCTCGCAGGCGGTGTCGGTCACCCACTTGTGGCGGCGGAAGTCGTCTGGCAACAAATCGTGCGTGCCGCGAACCGGCTGAAAGGTGCTCATCGGCGCCGCCCTGCTATTCCGCCACGTCGTGCGTGCCGACGCGGCCCGGGGCGGCACCGTAACGGTTCGCCACGTAGTCCTCGACGATCTTCTGGAACTCTTCCGCGATCTTGGGGCCGCGCAGCGTGATCCGCTTCTCGCCGTCGATGAACACCGGCGCCGCCGGCTGCTCGCCGGTACCCGGCAGGCTGATGCCGATGTCGGCGTGCTTGCTCTCGCCGGGGCCGTTGACGATGCAGCCCATGACCGCAACGCTCATCTCCTCGACGCCGGCGTAGCGCTCGCGCCAGCCCGGCATCTCGGCGCGGATAAAGCTCTGGATACGGTCGGCCAGTTCCTGGAACACGGTCGATGTCGTGCGGCCGCAGCCCGGGCAGGCCGTCACCAGCGGCACGAAGGCGCGCAGCCCCATGGTCTGCAGCAGTTCCTGCGCGACGATGACCTCGCGGGTGCGGCCGCCGCCGGGCTCCGGCGTCAGCGAGACGCGGACGGTGTCGCCGATGCCCTGCTGCAACAGCACGCCCATGCCGGCGACCGAGGCGACGATGCCCTTCGAGCCCATGCCGGCCTCGGTGAGCCCCAGGTGCAACGCGTAGTCGCCGCGCGCCGCCAGGCCACGGTAGACGGCGATCAGCGCCTGGACCTCGCTGACCTTGGCAGAAAGCACGATCTTGTCGCGGCCCATGCCGAGTTCCTCGGCACGCTGGGCGCTGCCGATGGCGGATTCGATCAACGCGTCGCGGGTCACGGCGGCGGCGTCGCGCGGATTCGCCAGCTTGGCGTTCTCGTCCATCATGCGCACGGCCAAATCCTGGTCGAGGCTGCCCCAGTTGACGCCGATGCGCACCGGCCGGTCGTACTTGAGCGCGACCTCGATCATGGTCGAGAACTGGCTGTCGCGCTTGGCGCGATGGCCGACGTTGCCGGGATTGATGCGGTACTTGGCGAGCGCCTCGGCGCAGGCCGGGTGGTCGGTCAGCAGCTTGTGGCCGATGTAGTGGAAATCGCCGACCAGGGGCACGTTGACGCCCATCTTGTCGAGCTTGTCACGGATGTGCGGCACCGCGGCGGCGGCCTCTTCGCGGTCGACGGTGATGCGCACCAGCTCGGAACCGGCACGGGCGAGTTGCGCGACCTGTTTGGCCGTGCCGTCCGCGTCGGCGGTATCGGTGTTGGTCATCGACTGCACGACGATCGGTTGGCCGCCGCCGATGGTGACGTGGCCGACCTTGACGCCGACGCTGGTGCGCCGGGGCGCGGCGCCGGCTTCGGGTGTGGTTGCGCTCATCGTTCCGCCATCCTCATTGCGTCGCCGTGCCGGCCTTGAGCAGTTCTGGCACCAAATGCACGCCGCGCCGGACCGCGCCGTTGGCGCCGATCGCCGGCACCACGGTGCCGTCGACGGTGATCTCGAGCGCGCCGGCATTGCCGGTGATCAGGCTGAGCCCGATCTTGTCGGGCACGGCATAGCTCTCGCCGGCGCGCAGCATGCGCGAAACCAGCGTGGTGTTGGAGAAGTCGTCGTGGACCTCGATCCAACTGTTGGCCTTGGCCTTGACGACGATGCGCGCGGGCTTCTCG
>JAYNJY010000428.1:0-1969 GCA_038110665.1 Rhodospirillaceae bacterium
GCGCTGGCGGTCGCCGGCGGCAAGCCGCTCGGCCGCACCCGGGTCGAGCGCTGCGAGCCGCGCGCGGAAACCCTCGCCGCCTTCCGCGTCATGGAGCCGCCGCGCTTCCTCGACGATATCGGCGGGCACGTCCGGAACCTCGGCGATGCCTTCGGCCAATACCTTCAAATAGAGCCCGGTGCCGCCGCAGACGATGGCGAGCCGGCCGCGCGCCCGGATTTCGGCGATGGCGCGTTCGGCCATGCGCAGCCAGGCGCCGGCCGAACAGACCTCGGCCACCGACATCACGCCGTAGAGGTGATGCGGCACCCGCGCTTCTTCGGCGGCGTCCGGCCGGGCGGTGAGCACGCGAAGCTCGCGGTAGACCTGCATGCTGTCGGCATTGACGATCTCGCCGTCGAAGGCCTCGGCGACGCGGAGCGCCAGCGCCGACTTGCCGCTCGCCGTCGGCCCGGCGACGACGATCAACGCTTCCGCTTGCGCCGCCAGCCCCGTCATCTCGCATTCTCTTTTTGCAACGCGCCTCGCCATCCGTTATGGGAGCGGCCATGACCGCGCCCGCGCTCCAAGTCCTGACCCTGGTCGCCGCCGAAGACGGCCTGCTCTCGCCCGCCATTGTCGCCGAGGCGACGGCCGCCCTCAATGGTTTGGGTGCGGCCGCCGCCGAAACGGCCTGGCTCGCGGACGGCCGCGCCGCCGATGTCGCCTTCTCCGGCGCCGCCCCGGAGGCCGTCGCCGCCGCGATTCGCCGTGTATTGGCCGAGCGCGCCATCGACCTGCACGTGGCGCCGGCAGCGGGGCGCAAGAAGCGGCTTCTGCTCGCCGACATGGACTCGACCATCGTCACCACCGAAACCCTCGACGAACTCGCCGCCCTCGTCAGCATCAAGGACGAGATCGCCGCCATCACCGCGCGCGCCATGAACGGCGAACTCAACTTCGAGGCGGCACTCAAGGAACGCGTCGGTAGGCTGGCCGGGCTCGAAGAGGCGACATTGGCCGAGGCCTACGCCGACGTCCGTCTGTCACCGGGGGCCGAAACCCTGGTGCGGACCATGGCGGCCAGCGGCGCGCGCTGCGTATTGGTCTCGGGCGGGTTCAGGTATTTCACCTCGCGCGTCGCGCAGTGGTGCGGTTTCCACGCCGACTACGCCAACGACTTCGTCATCGAGGCAGGCCGGCTGACCGGCGCCGTGACCCTGCCGATCCTGACCAAGGACGTGAAACTGCAAATCCTAGAGGCGGAGGCCGCGACGCTCGCCATCCAGCCGGCCGCGGCCATGGCCATCGGCGACGGCGCCAACGACCTGCCGATGATCCAGGCGGCCGGGCTCGGCATCGCCTATCGCGGCAAGCCGGTCGTCGCCGCCGCGGCACCGGTGCGCATCGACCACGGCGACCTGACAACGGCGCTCTATTTCCAGGGGTACGCGCGAGCCGAATTCGTCGGCGCATGAACCGGCCCGGGGGCCGCGGCCTCAGAAGCCGGGAACCTCATTCGCCTTGAACAACTCGATCACGTCATCGGTGAGGAGGCCCGGGCCGCTTGCCAGTTGGATCAGTTCGAACGAACCGCCGGAATTGATTTCCACCAGCACCGGCCCTTCCGGCGTCACCGCGATGTCCATGGTCTGGTAACGGATCGGGTCGAAGATGTCGGAGGCGGCGCGCGCGGTCTACTTGGTTTCTACCCAGCCCGCCAGCGTCAGCGCCGCCTTCAGGTGCGCGTGCATGTCGACGAGCGTGCGAATCTGCGGCCCCTCGAAATAGGCGCCGGAGCCCACGGTCAAGAGCCGGCAGATGCGGCCCTTGATGCCGAATTTGTTGGGCAGGAATTCGAGTTCCAGGCGGCGGAAGCCGGGGCCGACCGGCAGGCCGTCCTCGAGCGCGTTCCGGACCTCGTTGCATTCGGCGGCGGGCAGCGGCTTGACCAGCTTCATGACGGCGCGCGTCTTGATACCGAACGACC
>JAYNJY010000429.1:0-1963 GCA_038110665.1 Rhodospirillaceae bacterium
CGCCCCGTGCCGGACAACCCCGGCGCACCAAACGTGACGTCACCGCAACAGCCTTGGAAAAGTCGCGCCGCGGGCTGGAAACGGCGGAAATCCAAAAAGCCAGCGCTTTGATTTAGCTCAGAATTTACGCGCTCAAACGAAACCCGTCAACCGTTTGTTCTTGAAATGTTTCCACAATCGGTCCCGTGTTTTATCCCACGCATGGCCCCGAAAAAACGCCAAGGAGTCCAACGGTTTGCCCAAGCCGTTGCGATAGCCGACTATTTCGCCCGGCCATTATCCACAAATTCGTCCACAACGGCGGCGGGCGCACTTGTTGCGCTTTCCGTTTCATCGGCGGGCGACGCCAGCGCCGTCGCCGTTTCGGGAAAGTTTTCAACCCCTTCCGCCGCCAGACGGTCGGACGTGCCCTCGATGGCAGCGCCGAGCCGCGACATGAATTCAGGCCGCTTGAGGCCGGGTTCGATCGCCGGCAGGAACTCGATGACGATGCGCCCGGCGAGCTTGCGGTAACTGCGCCGGCCCCAGAACAGGCCCGAATTGAGCGCCACCGGCACCACCGGCGCGTCGCATTGGGTATAGAGCGCGGCGACGCCGGGATGATAGTCCCGCCGGAGCCCCGGCTGGGTGCGGGTGCCCTCCGGGAAGATAATCACCGGCCGGCCCTGGGCGATGCGCGCGCGGGTATCCCTGACCAGCGCCTTCAAGGCGCCGGCGCCGCCGGCGCGGTCGACGGATATGGCTTCGCACTTCCGCGCCATCCAGCCCCATACCGGAACCCGCATCAGTTCCTTCTTCATGATGTAGGCCGGGTCCGAAAACAGCAGATAGAAGACATAGGTGTCCCAGGCCGATTGATGCTTGCTGGCATAGATGGCGCCGCCGGCACGGATGTTCTCCCGGCCCCGGACCTCGAAGTCGAGCCCGACCAGCACCTTCAGCGCCCAGTGCTGGCTCCAGGCCCAGGCCTTGACCGCGCGCTGCATGGCGGCGCGCGGAAACGGCAGCAACAGGATCATCAGCGTCACCGCAAGCCCGGTCCAGCCGAGGAAGACGACGTTGTAGAGACCGGGCCCGACGATCGACCTCAGCGCGCGCACCCCGGCCCCCTCAGCCGCCCGCCGGCGGCGTGCCCGGGCCGAACAGGTATTCGGTGCGGTGGCGCACCCAGGCCATCAGGAACTTGTTGTACTCGCCGACGATCAGCGCCGCGGTCCCCGGCCAAGCCCACCAGCGCTCCTGTTTGACGTGGCCGGGAAACACTGGATGCTGGACGATCTTCATCGAAGGCATGACGTGGGCGAACTCAAGCAGGCTGCGCGGCATGTGGTAGGCCGCCGTGACCAGGCGGATCGAGCGGACCGCGTTCTCGCGCGTCCACTTGGCGGTCTCGGTGGCGTTCTCGCGCGTGTTGACGGCGTTGCCGATGCCGATGCGCGATTCGAGCCCGGCCGGATCGAGCCGCGCCACGCGGAGCAGGTTGCGCACGTCGAGGCCGCGATAGACGCCGGAGACGAACATGCGCTTGGCGAGGTTGCCCGACAGCAGTTCGAGCCCCTCGTGCAGCCGGCCGCTACCGCCGGTGAGCACCACGATGGCGTCGGTGACGGTGATCTGGTCCTCGACCTTGTCGGGGATATCGCCGGCGTAGCGGAACAGCCCGATCAGCCAAAGCCCGAACAGGAACACCAGCATCGCCGAGAGATTGAGCCAGAACAGCCCGCGCTGGCGTTCGCCGCGACGGGGCACCCTAGAGCATCCTCTCGAGCGTGCGCATGACGGTGACCTTGGCGGTGGTCATGGCGACCAGCGCGACCAGCACCGGCTGCGCCGCGAGCACGCCCCAATGCACCGGGCCGAAGCCGATATCGGGCAGCAGCCGTTCGTCCATGCTGTGTGCCAGATGCGCCAGCGTCCACAGCGTCGGCAACGCCAGCAACAGCCCGGCGATGCCGCCGAACAG
>JAYNJY010000430.1:0-1957 GCA_038110665.1 Rhodospirillaceae bacterium
CACCGGCTCGGCGTAACGTTAGACCTAGTTGATGCCGGAGGAACCGCCCTTCTTCGAGCCGCCCAGCGCCTTCTCGATAATGTTGGCGAGGCCGCCGGCGTTGTTGCCAGGTGACACCCGGCCGTTAATCTGGGTGTCGCGGCCCTTCGTGTAGGCGAGCCACCATTCGATCCGCTCGACCAGCTTGCGGCCGACGTCGGGAGTGCGGGCACGCGCCGTCAACGCGTGCTCGACGCCATAGAGCTCCGGGGTTTCCGATAGGATCGCCGTGCCTCCGTGGCGGACCAGGATGTCCACCGCCTTGCCCAACGCCGGGTTCGCCGACAGTCCCGAAAAGCCGTCCGATCCGCCGCACTGCAGGCCGATCGCGATGTGCTCGGCCGAACAGGGTTCGCGCACTGTGTCGTTCGCGGCGGCCAACATCTTGCGGACCTTCGCCTTGCCGTCCTCGATCGCCGCCGCGGTGCCGCCGGCGTCCTGCATGGTGACCGTCTCCAGCATGGTGCCGGACTGCAGGCTCTGCTCTTCGAAGAACCGGCCCAGGTTGTTGCGCTCGCAGCCCAGCGCGCAGACCAAGGCGCCAACCATGTTGGGGTGGCGGATGTAGCCGGCCAGGGTGCGGCGCAGCAGGTCCATCGGTTCGCCGGTCATTTCCATGCCGCAGCCCTGTTCGTGGACGAACGGCACGACGCCGTCGACGTTCGGATAGTCGGCCAGGCGCTCCGCGTCGAAATAGTTGGCGATGCGGCGGGCGACGGTGGCCGAACAGTTCACGGTGATGAAAACGCCGATGTAGTTGCGCGTCGCGACCCGGCCGTCGGGGCGTCGGAACCCCATGAAGCGGGCGCGTTCCGGCTCGGGCAGAAGCGCCGTCGGCAGGTAGTCCTCGGCGAAGCGGTAGTCCTTCTCGAGCGCGTCCATGAGCACGTTGTGGCTGTGCATCCAGGTGCCCGGTGCGATGTCGTCGCCGGCGAACCCGATCACGGTATTGTACTTGAGCACCGGCTCGCCCTTGGCCAACGCGCGGGTCGCGATCTTGTGGCCGAACGGGATGTCGTCGAGGGTCGTCACGCCCTCGCCGTCGATGACCGTCCCCTTGGCCAGCGCCTCGCGGGCGACAACGACATTGTCTTGGGCGTCCAGTCGGATCGCCGGGGAGGTGGATTGCGGGCTCATCATATCCTCATGGTTTCGGGCCACGGCCCCGGGGCGACCGCACGGGAGCGAACTGGCGGGCGTTCGAAAACGCCGCGAACCGTGCCGCGCCCGCGAGACGTGAACAGGGCCGAACGGTTAGACGCTTCCTTTGGTGCTGTTAAATATATTAAAATACTAGATGGGCCAAGTTGATGTTTTGGCGCCTCGCGCAGGTCAGCCCGTCTGCCGTCGAAGGGTGCCCCCGCGATCACGGCGCGCGTACCGCTTCCGCGACAGGCTCGAAATATTCGGGAAAATGTGCGCGGATCGCGTCCGCGGCGAACACCGTGCCTTTCAGGTGCGCGCGGACGGTTTCCTCGGCCGCCGCGGGATCGCCGGTCTCCAACGCATCGACGATCGCCGTGTGGGCGACCAGGATATCTTCGACCTTGCTGCCCATCGGCAGGTCGAGGCGGCGCAGGCGGTCGAGGTGCGCGCTGCCGCTGCGGACCAACTCCCACAAGCCGCCGACGTTCATGTATTCGTAGGTAAGTTGATGGAACCGGTCGTCGTTGACGCTGAACGCACCCAGATCGCCATCTGCCGCATTGAGTTGTTGTTGCGCCACGGACACGCGCAATTCCGCGATTTGCCTGGGCGAAATCTTGGGCGCCAGGTTGCGAACGATCTCCACCTCGACGCTGCGGCGCAGGAAATGCGCCTCGCGGGCGCGCTGCACGTCGATCGCCGCGACCACCGTCCGCGACTGCGGAAAGATGTCGACCAGCCGTTCCTCACTTAACAGAATCAGCGCTTCGCG
>JAYNJY010000431.1:0-1955 GCA_038110665.1 Rhodospirillaceae bacterium
GGCGTGCTCGCCGCCGGTGTTGGCACGCTCGCCGCCTGGGCGGTGGTGCGCTTCCTGATGCGCATGGACTGGACCTTCCTGCCGGGAACGCTGTTCGTGACGCTCGCGGTCTTCCTTGCGGTGACGCTTCTGGTCGGATTCGCTGGCACCTTGCGCGCGCTTCGGCAGCCGGCCGCGCCCTGGCTCCGAAACGAGTGATTGTGGCTTTTTTTGGGCGGGCAGGCGCCTTGAACTTTACGTGAACGGAAACCGGTATCTATTGATACGCAGAGGTTTCGTCCCTATGTTTAGCGCACAAAAGGTCTCAACCGCCGCCCGCAAGTCGGGCGGTAACGCTGTGACACAAGAGGAGTAACAACACATGGCTCTCGGACCTGACAGAAGGTTCTCCCTGAACACCGGCTCTGACGCCGGTCGGATGACCGACGCCCAGGCCCATGCGGCGGGTATCGACGTCGGCATGCGCGGTTACATGCTGAAAGTCTACAACTACATGGCCATCGGCCTGGCGCTGACGGGCGCGGTCGCCTTCGCGACCTCGACCTCGCCGGAAATGATGCGCGCCATCTACGGAACGCCGTTGCAGTGGGTGGTGATGCTCGCCCCCATCGGCATCGTGTTCTTCCTGGCGGCGCGCGTGCACGCCATGCAGGCGTCGACCGCCCAGGCCGTGTTCTGGGTCTATTCGGCGCTGATGGGCTTGTCGCTCTCCTACATCTTCGTCGCCTACACCGGCGAGAGCGTGGCGCGCGTGTTCTTCATCACTGCCGGCGCCTTCGCGGGGTTGAGCCTCTACGGCTACACCACCAAGAAGGACCTCTCGGGCTTCGGCACGTTCCTGATGATGGGCCTGATCGGCATCCTGATCGCCGCCGTGGTCAACATCTTCCTGCAGTCCTCCGGGCTGCAGTTCGCCATCTCGGTGATCGGCGTGCTGGTGTTCGCCGGCCTGACCGCCTACGACACCCAGCGCATCAAGTCGATCTACTACGAGGGCGACGGCACCGAAGTCGCCGAGAAGAAGGCGATCATGGGCGCCCTACAGCTCTACCTCGACTTCATCAACATGTTCGTGATGCTGCTGTCGCTGTTCGGCAACCGCAACTGACGCGACATGCACGACCGACTTAAAGAACCGCCCGGCGCAAGCCGGGCGGTTTTTTGTGCCTTGTCTCGCCGCGCCCCGGCCCGCCATACTGCGCCCGAAAAACCAGGGAGGAATTCATGCGGCTCAAGGACAAGGTCGTCGTCGTCACCGGCGCGGGCTCGGGTTTCGGCGAGGGCATCGCCAAGCGCTTCGCCGAGGAAGGCGCCAAGGTCGTGGTCGCCGACATCAACGCGGCGGCCGCCAAACGGGTCGCCGGCGAGATCCCGGGAAGCCTTGCGGTCGCCGCCGACGTCGCCGACGACGCCTCCGTCGCGACCTTGGCCAAGGCGACGCTTGACCAGTTCGGCCGCATCGACATCCTGGTCAACAACGCCGGCATCGCGCAGTTGAACCAACCCATGCTTGATGTCGACGAAAAGACCTTCGACCGGCTGTATGCGGTCAACGTCAAGAGCATCTACCTAACCGCGCGCCACATGGTGCCGGCGCTGATCGAAAGCCGGGGCGCTATCGTCAACATCGCGTCGACCGCCGCCGTCAGCCCGCGCGCAGGGTTGACCTGGTACAACGGCACCAAGGGTGCAGTGGTGACGCTGACCAAGTCCATGGCGATGGAACTCGCGCCGAGCCGGGTACGCGTCAACGCGGTCAATCCGGTGATCGGCCAGACCGGCCTGACCACACAGTTCATGGGTGGCCAGGAAACCGACGAGATCAGGGCCAAGTTCATCTCGACCATCCCCCTGGGCCGGATGTCGACGCCGCTCGACATCGCCAACGCCACGCTGTTCCTGGCGTCGTCCGAGGCCGACCTGATCACCGGCGTCTGCCTCGAGGTCGACGGCGG
>JAYNJY010000432.1:0-1952 GCA_038110665.1 Rhodospirillaceae bacterium
ATCGCGGCGCCGAGCTCCAGTTGGGCGAGTTGTATTTCCATGGCCGAGGCGTCGACCAGGACTATGGCGCGGCGATGAGCCGGTATCGCAAGGCGGCGTCGCGCAGCCATCCGGTGGCGCAACACCTGGTCGGGATCATGTACCGCGAGGGCTGGAGCGTCGAATACGACGACCTCGAGGCCTACAAATGGTTGACGCTCGCCAAGAAGCGCGTCGAGGCATGGAAGCCGGAACCATGAGCGCCATCAAGGCCGTCACCTTCGATCTCTGGGACACCATCGTCGCGGACGAAAGCGACGAGCCGAAGCGGCTGGCGCTCGGCCTGAAGCGCAAGCCCGAGGGGCGCCACGACTTGGAGTTGGCGGCATTGAACCGCCACGCGCCGATCGCGTCGGAAGAACTTGCCACCGCTTACAAGGTCGCCAACGCCGCCTTCGTCAAATGCTGGCAGGGCCATTCGATCACCTGGACGGCACGCGAGCGATTGGAGGTGCCGTTGAGCGGGCTCGGCTGCAAGTTGCCCGACGCCGAACTCTACGAACTGGCGGGAGCAATGGCCAGGATGGAGATCGACGTGCCGCCCGACCCGATCGACGGCGCGGCCGCGGCAATCGACGCACTGGCCGGCCGCTACAAGCTCTGCATCGTATCCGACACCATCGCCACCGACGGGCCGGGGCTGCGCCAACTCCTCGAACTGCACGGCTTGAAGCGGCATTTCTCCGGCTTCGCGTTCTCCGACGAGGTCGGCCACTCGAAGCCGCATCCGGCGATGTTCGAGGCTGCGCGCGAACAGATGGGATGCGACTATTCCGAAATGGTTCACATCGGCGACCGCGACCACAACGACATCAAGGGCGCGCGGGCCATGGGCATGCGCGCGGTGCTGTTCACGGCCCGGCGCGACCAAGATGCCGCAACCACTAGCGCCGAAGCTATCTGCACCCGGCACGCCGATTTGGTGCAAGTCATCGACGGCCTCGCCGCCGGCGAAGGGACGGGAACATGAACGCTCTCAGACTGCTGCTCGCCGAAGGCAACACCCGCGACCGGGTCGAGGCGACCGAGGCCGCCGGCGGGCGCTCCGGCGTCGACAGCTTCAAGGTGATACTCGACGGCGTCGCCTCGGATGCCATCGTCGACGTGGTCAACCCGGCCGACGCCGACGCGGTATTGCCGAAAGGCGCCGCGCTCGACGGCTATCACGGTTTCATGATGAGCGGCTCGGCGCTCAATATTCCGGGCGGCGAGGACGACCCGCGCGTCCGGCGCCAGATCGACCTCGCCAAGGCGGTGTTCAAGGCCGGCGTGCCGTTCTGGGGCAGTTGCTGGGGCCTGCAAGTCGCGGTTGCCGCCGCCGGCGGCACGGTGCGCGCCAATCCCAAGGGCTGCGAGATGGTGGTGGCGCGTAAGGTCCGCCTGACCGAAGCCGGTGCCGGCCACCCACTTTATACAGAGAAGCCGATGGTATTCGACGCGCCGGCTGTCCACGTCGACGAGATCGAGACGCTGCCGGCGGGCGCGGAACTGCTGGCCAGCAACGATTTCTCGACGGTCCAGGGCGCCGCCTTCAAGGTCGGCAAAAGTGAGTTCTGGGGCGTGCAGTACCATCCCGAATTCGACATGGACGACATGTCGCTCTTGGTGCTGCGCTACACCCAACGCCTGATCGACCAGGGCTTCTTCAAGACCGAAGCCGAAGCCAAGGCGCACGCTGAACGGCTGCATGCCGTCCATATGGAGCCCGAGCGCAAGGACCTCGCCTGGGCGCTTGGTATCGACGGCGATATTCTCAACAAGTCGCGGCGCTGGCGCGAGATCGCCAACTGGATCGAACACGCGGTCAGGCGCCGCGCCCGCGACGCTGGCTAGCGCTCAGCCGACGAGCCCGCTGCTCTTCAGCCCGTCGAACACGAACTGCACCGCGAGCGCGGTCAGCAGGACGCCGAAGA
>JAYNJY010000433.1:0-1228 GCA_038110665.1 Rhodospirillaceae bacterium
GCCACAGCGGCAGGCCGGCGAGTTGGGCGGCGGGCTGAATTGCGGCCGGGCGGTCGACGGCGGCGATGGTGACCGGCGCGTCGGCGGGGGAGGACGGCCATAGCTCGCCGACCTTCTCGGGCGCGATCTTGGCGGCGAGGCGGGCACGCAACGCCTCGTCCAGCCAGTTGCCGCCGAGCCAGGCCGCCATGATCTTGCCCCAGACCAGCGAGTCGGCCGGTCTCCAGGGTTCCGGCGTGTAGCGGAGCAGGGCGAATTCGAGCGACGGCAGGCCGACATCGGTGGCGAGCCAGTGGTTGACGCCCTTGGCATAGGCCTGGAGCGCCTGCTTGGTCGGGTCGGGCAGGCCGTCGAAGGCCTGCTCGGCCAGCCGGTAGAGGCCGAGCGCGCGCATCCACTTGTCGTTGTCGACGGCTGCTGGCCCGAGCACCTCGGCCAGGCGCCCGGAGCCGAAGCGGCGCATGCTCTCCATCTGCCAGAAGCGGTCGCGGGCATGGACGTAGCCGAGCGCGAAGTAGGCGTCGGCGGCGGTCTCGGCGGTGATCGTCGGCACGCCGTTCTCGTCGGGCAGCACGCGCACCGGCTTGGCGATGCCAGGCGCGTCGATACGCCATTCGAATAGCGGGATCTGCCACGGCAGCGACGTCGCCAGCCAGCCGCCGAGACCGGCGATGACGGCGAAGAGCGGGCCGACTATCCCCAGGATGATTCGCCGGACCAGCTTGCTCATGGCGTCAGATAAGCCGAAAACCGGTCCGCCGTGCAAGCGGCGGGTGCAAGCGCGAGGAGGGCCGGGGGCCGCTCACAAGCGCCCGGCCGCCTCTTCCAACTGTGTGATACAGATGCCCCAACCGTCGAAAAAGCCCATGTCCTAGTGCCGTTTGCTTTCGGCCGCGTCCTTATGCATGACCCGTGCCGTGTAGCGTGAGCCGTCGGCCTCATCGGCCATGGCGATGATCGCGTTGAGACCGAGCCAGGGTGAATTCGGCCGCCAACCGCTGGTCAGCATCGTGGTGAAGACGATGCGCTGCGCCTCGACCACCTCTAGAAAACAGCCGGGATTGTCGCTTTCGCCACCGTCAGGGCCGCTCATGAACGTATGGAATGCGCCGCCGGCGCGGAAATCGAAGGCGCGAACGGCGCCGCGGCGGCGAACACCGCCAGCGCGACGAGCGCGCCCTTGAACGCGGACGAAATTGAGCGGCCGGTGGCACCGGGCGCCAAGTCG
>JAYNJY010000433.1:1238-1943 GCA_038110665.1 Rhodospirillaceae bacterium
GCGTTTACAACAGCGAACAAAATCGCTCCGAATAATCCACACGCTAGGAATAGCGCTAGAAACCAATGCGGCGGGAGATAATGTTCAATTGGCTTCCTCAAGATCGTGGGATGCCGTTGGTCGGCAATTCTATGTTCTTTACGCACCCGTGGGGCGCGAAACGCTTCGGCCCCGCATGCGATGCCGCAGCGGGGCCGATATTCGTCTTATTTAAACTCCGGAACATGGTGCTTAGCAGCTCGGCCGGATGCTGCGCCGCTTGCGGCTTTGGCCTTTCCGCCGGGCATCGCCTTTTCGGCGGCCTCGACGAGCTTGCCCTGTTCGCAGAGCTTGACCGCATCCGCCGGCGGCTTGCCGCCGGTCAAATCGCTGATCATTTTCTTGCAGTCCTTCACGTCCTGCGCAGCAAGGGCGGCTACCGCCGCCTTATGGAGGGCCTCGCTGAACTTGCCCTGTTCGCAGAGCTTGACCGCATCCGCCGGCGGCTCGCCGCGGGCCTTAACTTTGATCCATTCCTTGCATTCCTTCACGTCCTCCGCAGACGCGGCGGCTGCCGTACCGGCGGAAAGGCCGGTGGCGAGCGCCCCGATCAGCGCGAAAGCGAAAGCGACTGGTTGATATTTCTTGTCGATCATGGCGGATGCCCCAAAATTTGGTTTCTCGATGTTCGCGGCCCGCCGGCAGGACAGGCCCGTCAAACTTTAG
>JAYNJY010000434.1:0-1922 GCA_038110665.1 Rhodospirillaceae bacterium
TGCGCGAGGGTCTAGTCAAGGCCGACATGGCGGTGGTCTGCGAGCCGACCGGCGACGCCGTGAGCGTCGCGCATCGCGGCGCGCTCTGGCTCGAGATCGAGATCACCGGCCGTTCCGCCCACGGTGGCCGGCCGTGGCTCGGCGTCAACGCGCTCTCCAAGGCGGCGCGAATCATCGCTGCGCTCGAGGACGAACTGGTGCCGAGCCTAGCCGACCGCACCCATCCGCTGCTGCCGTCGCCGACCATCAACGTCGGCCGGCTCGAGGGCGGCACCAAGGTCAACCTGGTCGCCGACCGCGCCGTGTTCCAGATCGACCGGCGCCTGCTGCCGGGCGAGGACGCCGCCGCCGCCGAGGCCGAGGTGCTGGCACTCTGCGCCGCCATCCGCGCCGCCGACGGCGAGGACTGGTCGTTCGAGGTTCGCCGGCTGATGCACGTGACGCCGGGCGAGATCAACCCGCAGGCGCCGATCGTCCAGGCCTGGATCGCCGCGCACGAGGCGATCACCGGCCGGCCAGCGTCGATCGCCTCGACCGCCGGCTTCGAGGACGCGCATTTCCTGCTCGACGCCGGCATCCCGACCGCCATGTACGGTCCCTACCGCCGCACCGAGGCCGGCCAGGATCCACATTTCACTAATTCCGGCATGGCCGACGAGTCCGTCGACCTCGACGACGTCGCCCGCGCCGCCGCCATCTACGCCCGTCTCATCGTCGACTTAGTGGGAGAACATCCGTGAGCTACACCACCACCTGGAACGAGATCAGGAGCCATTATCGGGTCAAGGACCGCGAGTTCCCGATGATCGCCGAGGAGACGCCGAGCTTCATGGGCGTGCCACACGCCAAGACCGCCGCCGAGCTCGCCGGCGCCGACGTCGTCGTCATCGGCGCGCCCTACGTCGCCGGGTTCAAGGGCGCGGCGCATTCCGGCAAGTACGCCGGCGTCGACAAGGCCGAGTGGGTGCTGGAGCCGAAGCGCGTTCGCCAGCAGTCGATCCGCTACCCGACCGGCTACGTCCAGGATTTCGACCTCGACATCTTCGAGCACCTCAAGGTCGTCGACTTCGGCGACGCCGACATCCCGGAAGCCGTCAACGTCGACCCGACGGCCGAGAACATCCTCGCCGCCCAGGCCGCCGTCGAGCTCAAGGTCAACGCCGCGCTTGACGCCGGCGCCATCCCCGTCGTCATCGGCCAGAACTCGCCTTGCGGCTCCTACGCCATCGCCAAGCCGATCGCCGAGCGCTGGCCGGGCAAGATCGGCATGATCAGCCTCGACACCCACTGGGACTCGAAGCCGATCGACCACCTGACCGGCGACCCGCGCATCGCCGGCAGCGGCAACTGGAAGGCCAAGACCTACGAATTCCATCCCAACTTCTCGATCCCCAACTTGGTCGAGATCGGCGAGCGCGGCATGCTCGAGCGCGCCGAACAGGTGCGCTACTACCTGTAGCGCGGCTGCCACTTCATCCCGAGGTGGCAGGTGCGCACCGAGCTCGGCATCGAGGGCCTGTGCAAGGAGCTGCGCCACGCCTACGACGGCACCGAAGCCGTCTACGTGCATTTCGACATGGACGTGATCGGCGGCGCCGGTCCGGCCCAGGGCGACATCCTGGGCGACCTGGCCGAGCCCATCGGCATGACCGATTACGAGGTCATCCGCATCGCCCACGAGATCGGGCGGCGCGGCGTCAACGGCTTTTCGTTCATTTGCATCCCGCCCGGATCGGCGGTGATCTACCGCTTGATCGTCTACGTCATCGTCTATCTGATGGTTGGCCTGATCGAGGGTCGCAACGCGAAGAGCTGACGGGGGAATTGACGTCATGAGCAGCAAGGACGACGTATTCCTGGAGGAAGCCAGGCTCGGCAAACGCACCGACGTGCTGGTCGCCTGCGAGGAGGTGCCGCACATC
>JAYNJY010000435.1:0-1915 GCA_038110665.1 Rhodospirillaceae bacterium
AACTGCAGGATGGCGTCGTCGGTGTAGGCGGCGTTGCAGGCCGGCACGCGCTTCAAAGCCACCGCTACCGCCTTGATGAGGAAATCGTTGACCGAAAGCTTGTAGTCGGCGCCGTCCTTGCCGTTGAGTTCCTTCCTGAGCGCCAGCAGGGCGTCGATCTCGACGTCGGCGCTGACGTTGAAATGCGGGATGTCGCGCGCCGATTCGGTCAGGCGCTTGGCGATGACCTTGCGCATGGTCGAGTTCGGCACGGCCTCGAACGCCGGCATGTTGGCGAGCATCGGATCGTCGGCGCGGAACGCGGGCGCCGCCGGTGCCGCCGCCGCGGGCTGGCCCGCAGCCTTCGGCGATGCCGCTGGCGCGGGTGCCGTCTTGCCGGTGCCGCTGGCGATGGCGTTCTCGACGTCGCGCTTGACCACGCGGCCGTGCGGGCCGCTTCCGGCGATGGCAGAGACGTCGAGGCCGCCCTGGCTCGCAAGGCGACGCGCCAGCGGACTGGCGAAGACGCGATCGCCGCTGGCCGTCGCCGGTTTCGGTGCCGGTGCGGAAGTGGATGCGGGTGCCGCTTCGGCGGGTTTGGCCGCGGGCTTCGCGGCCGGCGCGGCGGTGGCGCCGTCGAGCGCGCTTGAATCCTCGCCCTCTTCGAGCAGCAACGCGATCGGCGTGTTGACGGCGACGCCCTCGCTGCCCTCGGGCACCAGGATCTTGCCGAGCGTGCCTTCGTCGACGGCTTCCACTTCCATGGTCGCCTTGTCGGTCTCGATCTCGCAGAGCCCATCGCCGGCGTCGACCGTGTCGCATTCCTTCTTGAGCCACTTGGCCAGCGTGCCCTCGGTCATGGTCGGCGAGAGCGCCGGCATCAGAATTTGGATCGGCATGGCTGCCCTCCCCCCTACTCGGCGTAGCAGACGGCCTTGGCCGCCGCCACGATCTTGGCCGCATTGGGAAGCGCCATGGCTTCCAGGTTGGCGGCGTAAGGCATCGGCACGTCCTCGCCGGCGACGCGTTTCACCGGCGCGTCGAGATGGTCGAAGGCTTCCTCCATCATCCGTGCCGACAATTCGGCGCCGATGCCGCAGGTCGGCCAGCCTTCCTCGACGCTGACCAGCCGGTTGGTCTTCTTGACCGACTGGACGATGGTCGCGGTGTCGAGCGGGCGCAGGCTGCGGAGGTTGATGACCTCGGCGCTGATGCCCTCGGCGGCGAGCTTCTTGGCCGCGTCGAGTGCATGGCCGACGCAGATCGAGAATGCGGTGATGGTGACGTCGGTGCCGGCGCGCTCGATCTTGGCCTTGCCGATGGGCACGACGAAGTCCGGGTCGTCCGGCACCTCAAAGCTCTGGCCGTAGAGAATTTCGTTCTCCAGGAACACCACCGGGTTGGGATCGCGGATCGCCGCCTTCAACAGGCCCTTGGCGTCCTCGCCCGACCACGGCGACACCACCTTGAGGCCAGGAATCTGCGCGTACCAGGCGGCGTAGCACTGCGAATGCTGCGCCGCGACGCGCGCGGCGGCGCCGTTGGCGCCACGGAAGACGATCGGCGCGCCCATCTGGCCGCCCGACATGTAGAGCGTCTTGGCGGCCGAGTTGATGATCTGGTCGACGGCCTGCATGGCGAAATTGAAGGTCATGAATTCGACGATCGGCTTCAAGCCGCCGAAAGCGGCGCCGACGGCGACACCGGTGAAACCGTGCTCGGTGATCGGCGTGTCGATGACGCGCTTGTCGCCGAACTCGTCGAGTAGCCCCTGGCTGACCTTATAGGCGCCCTGGTACTGCGCGACCTCCTCGCCCATCAGGAAGACGCGCTCGTCGGCGCGGATTTCCTCGGCCATGGCGTCGCGCAATGCTTCGCGGACGGTCATCGTCTTGGTCGGGCCGCTGTAGGCGGTCTCGGCGGGCGTGGCTTGCAC
>JAYNJY010000436.1:0-1907 GCA_038110665.1 Rhodospirillaceae bacterium
GGGATGTGCTCGGCCTCGTACTCGACGGTCTCGCGCACGTCGACCAGCACGGTGTTGCCGGCGACGAGCCACTCGGCCACGGTGCAAGGGTCGAGTTCCTGGGTAAGTTCCTGGGGTTGCGCCGGTTCGGTTTCGATGGCGCTCAGGGGGGCGTTCATGGGTTATTGGTCTAGTTCGAGGCCGGCGGCGCGCCAGGCGGCGAGGCCGCCACCGAGTGCGTAGACCTCGGCGAAACCGTCGTCGGCGAGCCGCTCGGCAAGCGCCAACGAGCGCGGCCCCTGTTCCGAGACGAGAACGGTCTTGAGGCCGGCGACGCGCGGAAAGCTCGCCGCATCGAAATGCGACATCGGCACCAGGAATGCGCCGGCGATGCGCTCGCGCTCGAATTCGTGCGGCTCGCGCACATCAACCAGGAAGACCTGATCGGCATCGAGCCAGGCCTGCAAGGTTTCGGCGCCGACAACCGCCGGCGTATCGCCGGGCTGGCGGCGGGTTTCAACTTCCGAGAGGACGGCGGCTTGCATGTCTGGCTCCTGGTGGGCTTGGCGGAAGGTTGTTGCGGCCAATTCATCACGTTTTCAATGTGTGAAAATATAAATTACGTTATCAAATTGTCAAAATAAAAATAATTACATAATTTATTAGTATTATATCGTTATTAAGCCGGCCGGCCGGACGAAGCCAGCTGATGTCCAACGAATTCCGAAAATCTAGATTCTCAGCCGGCCCGCCTTAGCCGCCCCGCCTTACCCACATTGCCCGCGATGGAGCAGCAGATGGTCGGCGAGCACGCAGGCCATCATCGCCTCGCCGACCGGCACGGCGCGGATGCCGACGCAGGGGTCGTGCCGGCCCTTGGTCGAGATTTCGGTTTCCTGGCCGTTGGCGTCGATGGTGCGCCGGGGCGTGAGGATCGAACTCGTCGGCTTGACCGCGAAGCGCACGATCAAATCCTGGCCGGTGGAGATGCCGCCCAAGACGCCACCGTTGTTGTTGGTCAGGAACTCGGGCGCACCCTTTTTCTCTCCCTTGCCCTTGCCGGCGCGCATCTCGTCGGCGTTCTGTTCGCCGGTCAGGCGCGCGGCGGCCATGCCGGCGCCGATCTCGACGCCCTTGACCGCGTTGATGCCCATCATGGCGGCGGCCAAATCGGAATCAAGCTTGCCGTAGATCGGCGCACCCCAGCCCGCCGGCACGCCGGATGCTTGCACCTCGATAACGGCGCCGACGGAAGAGCCCTGCTTGCGGACGCCGTCGAGATACTGCTCGAACACCGGGACGGCCTCGGCGTCGGGGCAGAAGAACGGATTGCGCTCGACTTCCGCCCAATCCCAGTTGAGGTGATCGATCTGTTCCTCGCCCATGCGGATGAGCGCGCCACGAATGACGATGTTCTCGCCCAGCACCTTGCGCGCGACCGCGCCGGCGGCGACGCGCATGGCGGTCTCGCGTGCCGACGAGCGCCCGCCACCGCGATGGTCGCGGATGCCGTACTTGGCGTCGTAGGTGTAGTCGGCGTGGCCGGGGCGGTACTTCGCCGCGATCTCGGAATAGTCCTTGGAACGCTGGTCCTCGTTTTCGATCAGGAGTGCGATCGGCGTGCCGGTGGTCTTGCCCTCGAACACGCCGGAAAGGATTTTGACCGTGTCGGGTTCCTTACGCTGCGTGGTGTGGCGCGACTGGGCCGGCTTCCGCTTGTCCAGGTAGGGCTGGATGTCGCCCTCGCTGAGATCCAGCCCCGGTGGGCAGCCGTCGATGACGCAGCCGATGGCCGGCCCATGGCTTTCGCCGAAGGTCGTGACCCGGAACAGATGGCCGAAGCTGTTGTGCGACATGCCCGCGGGCTTCCTCTCGCCTAGACGACGGAAATGTCGGGCGCGTCCACCGCTTTCATGCCGACGACGTGA
>JAYNJY010000437.1:0-1906 GCA_038110665.1 Rhodospirillaceae bacterium
CATGGAGTTGAAGCCGGTGTCGCCGCCGGCCGGCGGGATCTCGAGCGCGTAGAGCGTGCAGCCCTTGGCCGGACTGTCGAGATAGGTCATGTCGGCGTGCCACTTGGCCTCGCCGTCGCCGAGCCCGCCGATTCGCTGGCCGCCGTCGTTGACGATGTTGGAGATGACGTTGATCTCCGGATGCTCGGGCACCCAGGTGGTGCCGTAGGGATTGATCGGCGCCTTGTCGAGCACGCCGAAATGGCGGCTGAAGCGAAGCAGGTCGTCGTCGGAGAGCTTTTGAGCGCGGAATCGCAGCACCAGGTGTTCGCTCCAGGCGCGCTTGATGGCGTCGATATCGGCCGGCGACAATTCCGCCGCGAGATCGATGCCGGAAACGTCGGCGCCGAGCGCCCGACCCGAGGGAATGACTTCGATCATCTAGAACACGAACCCTTTCAACGCCCGGTAAACGGCGGCCGGTTGCTCAAGCATCATCATATGGCCGGCGCCGGGGATGACAACCGAGCTGACCTCGGCATCGGTCATGGCTTGGGCGAGCTTGAGGCCCTTCTTGGCCGGCGCCATCGAATCTTCCGCGCCGAGCACCAGCCGGACCTGGCAGCGGACCTTCGCCGCCGCCGCATAGCCATCCTTGTAGACGTCGCAGGCGGCGAGGTCGGCGGCGAGCACGCCAGCGGCCGAATGCTTGAGCAAGGTCTCGGTGACGCCCGATACCCAAAGCCCCGGATGCGGATGGCCGCCGATGCGGGCATGGTTGCCGAGCCCCCAGAAGACGATCAGTTCCGGCCCGAGCGGCTGGTCGGCGCGTGCCGCGGCGAGCAGATCGGGATGCACAGGCATCTCATCGGAAATGCCCATGAGGACGATGCGCTCGACCCGGTCGGGATGCGTGGCGGCGAGTTCGAGGGCGACGAGCGAGCCCATGGAATAGCCGATGACGCTGGCGGTTTTCAGCCTGGCAGCGTCCATGAACCGCGTCACCCATTGGACCATGTCGGCGATGGTGGTGAGCGCCGGGCCTTCGGAATGCCCATGACCCGGAATGTCGAGGGCGAACACGCGCCGGCCGCCGTGCGCGATGTTGCGGCTCTGCAATTGCCAGAGCGTGCGGTCCATGCCGGCGCCGTGGATCAGGATCACGGCGGGCTCGTCCGCGCCGCCTTCGCGTCCACCGGTGGCGGCATGAGCGTGCTTGCCGTCGACCGTCACGTCCATGGCGCTACCCCTTCTGCGAGGCGCGGATGGCGCGCCGCAAGTCGTCGACGATGTCGCCGGCGTCCTCGATCCCAACCGAGAGCCGGACCATGCCCTCGCCGATGCCGGCGGCGGCGAGCGCTTCGGCGCTCATCTGCTGGTGCGTGGTCGAGGCCGGGTGGATGACCAGGGTCTTGGCGTCGCCGACGTTGGCGAGGTGCGAGGCGAGCTTGACCGACTCGATGAACTTGCGCCCAGCCGCGCGCCCGCCCTTGAGCCCGAAACTGAGCATGGCGCCGGGCCCCTTCGGGATCAGGCGCCGGGCGAGATCGTAGTTGGGGTGCGACTTGAGGCCCGGATAGTTGACCCACTCAACCGCCTCCTCGCCCTGCAGGAACTCTGCGACCTTGCCGGCGTTGGCGACGTGCTTTTCCATCCTGAGCGGCAACGTCTCCAGGCCCTGCAGGATGTAGAAGGCGTTGGCCGGGCTCATGCAGGCGCCGAAGTCCTTCATGCCCTCTGCGCGCGCCCGCATGATCAGCGCCTGCGGGCCGAACTCCTCTGCGAAGTCGAGGCCGTGATAGCCGGCGTAGGGCTCGGTCAGGGTCGGGAACTTGCCCGACGCCTCCCAGTCGAAATTACCGGAATCGACGATGGCGCCGCCGATGGCGATACCGTGCCCGCCGATGTACTTGGTCAGCGAATGCAT
>JAYNJY010000438.1:0-1898 GCA_038110665.1 Rhodospirillaceae bacterium
GTCCTTGCGGGCCTGCTCCTCATCGGCCCGGCGCCGATTGTTCTCGTCGATGACCTCGAACTTCTTGAGCTCCCGGTAGGCCTCGTTGAGGTCCTCGCGGGCGACCTGGACCTCCTGTTCCTTCGACGCGATCGCCGCCTGGAACTGCTCGCGGCGATGAATGACCGCGTCGGCGTAGTTGCCATAGAGAAAGCCCGCAAGCTCAGGCGCGGCGGCGGCTGTCTGCTGTTCGTGCACCACCTCCGCCTCAAGCTTGATCAGCGCGTTCTCCAGGCCGTCCAATTCACGCAAGCGGGCGCCCAGGACGCGGCGCTTCTCATCGACGGTCCATTCGTTGACCCGGATCAGCGTTGCCACGCCCTTCGCCATCGTTCAGCCCTCAAGCGGCCGCGTCGGGCGGCGCTTCAACTGCGCTGGGAGTCATGCCGAGAATCTCGTAGAGCCGCTGATAGCAGAGGTCGAGGCCCGTCGCCTCGTCGATCTCCTGGTTCAGGAACTCCTCCAGCGCCGGCTGATAGTGGATTGCCTCGTCGACCTGCGGATCGCTGCCGCGCCGATAGGCGCCGAGGCGGATCAACTCGGCCATGTCCTCGTAGGTGACCATCAACTGCCGCGCCCGGCCGACGGCGGCGTTCTGTTCAGGCGTGTTGCAGCCCGGCATGGTCCGCGAAATCGAACGCAGGATATTGACCGCCGGATAGCGGCCGCGCTCGGCGATCGCCCGATCCAGCACGACGTGGCCGTCGAGGATGCCGCGCACCGCGTCGGCGACGGGTTCGTTGTGATCGTCGCCCTCGACCAGCACGGTGAACAACCCGGTGATCGAGCCTTGGCCGTCGAGGCCGGGACCGGCGCGCTCCAGAAGCCGGGGCAGCTGCGCGAACACCGACGGCGTGTAGCCTTTCGAGGTCGGTGGCTCGCCGGCCGACAGCGAGATTTCCCGTTGCGCCATGGCGAAACGGGTGACCGAGTCCATCAGCACCAACACCTCGTTCGGCTGGTCGCGGAAGTATTCTGCGACCGCCATCGTCAGGTAGGCGGCCTGACGGCGGACCAACGGCGATTCGTCCGACGTCGCGAGGATGATCACCGTGCGCTTCATGCCCTCCTCGCCCAGGTGATCCTCAATGAACTCCTTGGCTTCGCGGCCGCGCTCTCCAATCAGGCCGATGACGCTGACTTCCGCGTCGGTGTTGCGGGCCATCATCGCCATCAGCGTCGACTTGCCGATGCCGGAGCCCGCGAAAATGCCCATGCGCTGGCCCTGGCAGGTGGTCAGGAAGGTGTTCATGGCGCGGACGCCAAGATCGAGTTTGCGCCCGACCCGCTTGCGCATGTGCGCCGGCGGCGGCGAGGTATGGATCGGATAGCCCTGGGTACCGGACGGCAGCGGCCCCTTGCCGTCGACCGGATCGCCGAAGGCGTTGACGACGCGGCCCAGCCAATCGCGGGTCGGATAGATCACCGGTTCGGCGGTCGAGACCTCGGCGCGCGCGCCCATGCCGATGCCGTCGACCGCGCTGAACGGCATCACTAACGCGTTGCCGTCGGCGAAGCCAACGACCTCGCAGGTGACCTTACGGCCGCCGCGCGCGTGAATGATGCAGTGATCGCCGACGCTGAGGCTGCCGGTGACGCCGCCGACGTGGATCAGCAGGCCAACGATGTTCATCACCTGCCCGTACATTTTGTAATTGGACAGATGGTCGATCTCGTGACGGATACTGGCGCCGAAGCCGGATGTCCGGCCCCGTTCTCCACTGTCGCTCAACCCAACCCTCCCAAAACCTTGGGAACCGCCATTCTGGCGGGTCATGCTTAACGTTCGGTTACCACGTCCGGCGGCCGGCGTGAACCCGTCGATGCATCGCTAGGCGCTGGCCCGGGTGCTTCAAAGC
>JAYNJY010000439.1:0-1888 GCA_038110665.1 Rhodospirillaceae bacterium
CTACAAGGTGCCGAAGGCCATCGCCCCAGCCCTCTTGAGGCAGGCCGACTACACCAAGAAGACGCAGGAAGTCGCGGAGATTCGCCGCGCGGCCGAGGCCGAAAAGGCAAGGCTCGCGGACGAAGCCAAGGCTTTCCAGGAAGACCGAATCGAGCATGTTCAGGCTTACACGATCTATGAACAGCTCAAGGCCTTCCAGAATTACAACTGGCAGCAGGCTTACGATAACGATTTCGTGGAAACGCAAAAACTGTGGAACCAGTTCCAGGCTCTACAGAATGCCCACCGCGACGTTGTAAGCCGCATCCAAGCCAAGCAGTCAGAGCGCGCCTCCAAGGCAACCGCAGAAACGGTGAAGCTGAGGGAGCAAACGCGCGCGGCGCTTGCCAAGGAAATTCCCAACTGGTCCCCGAAGGCGGAACAGGAACTGACGGACTACGCCATCAAGCATGGCTACAAGGCTGAAGAAGTCAAAGCCGCGTTTGACAGTGACGCGAGGCCGTTCCGGTTCCTACACAAAGCCCTTCTTTGGGATCAGCACGTCGAAAAAACGCGCCAGGCCGCGACACAGCCGCAGGCTGCACAGCCGCTCAAGCCCGTTGGCGGAAATCGCGCCGCCCCCGTTCAGGGGCTGCACGACAAGCTATCGGTCGAAGAGTGGATGCGCCGCCGCAACGCTGAACTGAAGCGGAGGGCGTAAACCCAACGTGGGCCGTCGAGAGACGCCCCCATTCCCAGCGCCGGGCACAGCCCGGCCAGATGGAGCTAAACAGTGGCTAACACGATTCTTACTCCCACCGCAGTTACGCGGGAAATCCTGCGTATTCTGCACCAGAAGGCGTCGTTCCTCGGGACTGTCAATCGGCAGTACGACGATTCGTTCGCCAACTCCGGCGCCAAGATCGGCACCTCCCTCAAAATCCGCACGCCCAACCAGTTCAGCGTCCGCTCGGGCGCGGTCCTGGACGTTCAGGACGTCGCGGAGTCGAGCGTCACGCTGACCGTCGCGACCCAGAAGGGCGTTGACGTGAACTTCTCCAGCGCCGAATTGACGATGGAGCTGGATGACTTCAGCAAGCGCATCCTCGACCCGGCGATCTCGGCCCTCGTGGCGACGGTCGAGAACGACATGATCTCGAACGTCTACAAGAACATCTATTTCGCGGTGGACAACGCAGGCTCGGCGATGACTTACGCCAAGCATCTCGCTGCCGAAGCGAAGCAGATGAAGGCGCTCGTGCCGCAGTCGAATCGCTCGCTCATGTGGCACCCGCAGGCCCACGCCGACATGATCTCGGCTTGGAGCACGCTGTTCAACGACTCCAAGGAAATCTCCAAGGAGTTCCGCGAGGGCATGATCGGCCGCGCGGTGGGCTACGACCACTATCGCAGCTCGCACATGCCGATCTTCACGTCGGGTACCGAGACCGGCACCACAATGACGGTCAACGGCGCCAACCAGACCGGCTCGACCATCACGAACTCGAACGGTTCGAGCAAGACCCTCGCCGCCGGCGACATCATCACCTTCGCCGGTTGCAACCGCGTCCACCCGGAGACCAAAGCGGACACGGGCGAACTCATGCAGTTCGTCGTGACCTCGGCGGTCACTGCTGGCGGTCTCACCATCGGCATCTCGCCGTCTATTGTGACCTCGGGCGCAACCCAGAACGTGTCGGCATCGCCCACGGATGGGGGCACGATCACGAAGGCCCTGGGCGGCGCTTCCTCGGCCACCGACGTTTCGCTCGCGTATCACAAGGATGCGTTCACGTTCGTGACCGCCGATCTCGTGATGCCGAAGGGCGTCGATTTCGCGGCCCGAGAAAGCCTCGACGGCATCAGCGTTCGTGTCGTGCGTCAGTACGACATTAATAATGACCAATTC
>JAYNJY010000440.1:0-1884 GCA_038110665.1 Rhodospirillaceae bacterium
TGCGAGGACGTCGTCGCCTGGCGCGCCGACATCACGCTGGCCGGCGCCTGCGCCGCCTGCGGCAGCGCCGGGCGGATGCGCCCGCACGTGGTCTGGTTCGGCGAGATGCCGCTCTACATGGACGAGATCGACTTGGCGCTGCGGCGCTGCGATCTGTTCATGTCCATCGGCACGTCGGGCAACGTCTATCCGGCGGCGGGCTTCGTGCAGATGGTGCGCATGCTCGGCCGCGGCCGCACGGTCGAACTCAACCTGGAGCCGTCAGAAGGCGCGACGCTGTTCCAGGAAGCACGCTACGGCCCGGCGACACAAATCGCGCCGGCCTTCGTCGACGAACTGCTCGCCAACGCCTAAACCCGGCGCGCTACCCTTTTGCCTTGAGCCGCACACCCTCGAAACGCTGCAACCGGTCGCGGCTGATCAGCTGGCGCAGCCTGGCGGCGTACTGGTCGCGGATTTCCGAATACGACGTCAGGTGGTCGACCAAGCGGAAGCCGGAGACGCGCCCGTCCGGCGTGCGCTGCCGGGCGCGCTCGCGGCGGAACGTGGCGTAGGCGCCGTGCGTGTTGATGGTGCGTATGTAGGCGCGGACGCTGTGGCGGATGTCGCGGAACGCCGTCACCTTGAAACCGTCCGCCTCCTTCGGTTGGATGCCCGGCACGTCCTTGTCGTAGGTGCGCATGCCGAAGAAGTTGTTGCCGTGGCGCGCGAAGCGCGACGCGCCCCAGCCGCTCTCGATGGCGGCCTGGGCCAGCGCCAGCGACGCCGGCACGATGTCGCAACGCCGCAGCAGCGCCGCGCGGTCGCCCGTCGCGACCTCGTACTTGCGGTAGAGATCGGCGAGTTCCGCGTCGCTCGCAGCCGCGATGCGCCGGCGCTCGGCGCGGATGCGGTCGTTCTCGGCGGCGACGATCGGCAGCATGATACGGAAGAACGTGCGCTTCTTCTCGTCGGTGTCGCGGATGCGCCCGAGGTCGGCGTCGAGCGAACGGATGATGAGCCGCGGCGCCTGCTTGCTCTCGGCGACGGCATGCAGCGAATAGTCGAGGCCGGCGTGGATGTCGGTCGGCTTCAGCGGCGGCAAGCTGACGCCGTCGCCCAGCCTGCGCTCGGGCACCGGCCAGAACGCGATGGCGAGCGCCAGGGCCGCGACGGCGCCGGTTGCCGCCAAGGGGGGGATCAGGGGCGCGATTAGTTCGCGCCGTCGTCGCCAGTCGAATCCGGCCATCGTCACGTTCGCTCCCTCGAGCCGTTTGGGCGGATACTTCCGCCGCCGTTACCAGATATATAGGTCATCGCCATGACCCGTGCATCGTTCAAGTCTCTCAACCGCCTGCTCGACGAGATCGCCGGCTGCCGCATCTGCGCCGGACACCTGCCGCTTGGGCCGCGCCCGGTGCTGCGCGCGGCGGCCTCGGCGCGCGTGCTGATCGTCGGCAAGACGCCGGGGACGCGCGTGCGCGAGACCGGCGTGCCGTGGAACGACACGTCCGGCGAACGGCTGCGCCAATAGCTCGGCGTCGATGACGAAACCTTCTACGACGCCGGGCGCATCGCCATCATGCCGATGGGCTTCTGCTATCCCGGCCGCGACGGCGTTGCCGACCGCGTGCTGCACAAGGACCTCGCCAACCTCTACGGCATCTCCGAAGCGCAGGAGCTGAACAAGCTGTTCGGCCTGTTGGCGTTCAACACCGCGCGCGAGGTCACCATCGAAGATCTCGCCAAGGCCGCCGGCGTCGCCAAGAACACGCTCCGGAAATATCTCGACTATCTCGAGTCCGCCTTCCTGATCCGCCGCGTGCCGCGCGTCGACAAGGACGCCAAGCGCTTCCAGCGCCAGGTCGCGTTCAAGGTGTACCTGACCACGCCCTGCCTCTACGC
>JAYNJY010000441.1:0-1880 GCA_038110665.1 Rhodospirillaceae bacterium
AATGACCTCGCGCCGCTCGCGCGATTTCTCGACGACCTCGAGCACGGCGCGGATGTTGTTCTCCACCGTCAGCCCTCGGAAGATCGAGGCTTCCTGCGGCAGATAGCCGATGCCGAGGCGCGCGCGCCGGTACATCGGCAGTGTGGTGATGTCTTGGCCGTCGAGCATGACGCTGCCGTGATCGGGCGGGATCAGGCCGGTGATCATGTAGAAACAAGTGGTCTTGCCGGCGCCGTTGGGTCCCAACAGGCCGACCACTTCGCCGCGCTGGAGTTCCAGGCTGACGCCGCGTACCACCGGGCGCTTCTTGAAACGCTTGCCGATATTGATCGCGGCGAGGCCACGGTTGTCTGCGACCAGCCTTGGGCCGGTCGCCGGTTCCGCTCGCGCGTGATCCCTCTCGGTTCTCAAATCAGCAATGCTTTCATTCGGTTGGCCGGTTTCCGGTCCTATTGTTGTTGTGGCCAGACGCCCGGCGGCCCAGGCGGCATCCTTGGTGCAATGTGCTAATTGCTGCGTTTGCGTGGTTGCAAAACACCCCTGACACGATTTGTAGCGCCGTTGGCATCCATCTTGCAACCATATAGTCGGCTGACGCCCGTGTTGAGGTTCACTTCGGCGCTGCAGCCGTTCAGGGTATTGCCGCCGCGAAGGATGCGGACGTCGCCGGAAAGCGTCGCGATGCCGCTTTCCGCGTTGTAGACGCCGCGCTTGGAAAGCGCGGTTTCCTGCGGTGTCGTGACCTTTACGTCGTCGAAGGCCTCGACCCGGTGAAGTTTGTTCTCGCCGTTGGCGCCGCGCTCGAAATAGGCCGCCAGCACGCGCGCGTTGAGGAATTTTCCCTCGCGCTTGGCCATGGCGTTGCCGCGGGCCACGGCCATCTGACGTTTCTCCCAGTATTCGAGCTGCTTTTCCGCAGTAATCAGGTCGGTCGGCGTGATCAGCTTGACTTCCCGGCCGCCGGTCAGCACCAGGATGCCGTCGTCGATGTTGTAGACGGCATGCTCGCCGTAGGCGGTGCCGTCGGGGGACTTGATGCGGACCTTGCCGATGGCGTCGAGGCGCCAGATGTCGGTCTTGTTGCCCTCGTTCTGACGATAGTAGGCGCGCAGTTCGTCGGCGAACACGGTGACCGGGCCGCGCACCGCGCGCGCATTGCCGCGGGCAATGAACAGCAGGCGTTCCTGCTGCCATTCGATGCCGTTGTCGGCATAGACTTCGACCGGTTCCTCGCCACCGCTGAAATTGAGGCTCTGGGCGCGTATCGCCGTCGGCTGCCAGACTAGGCCGGCAACCAGCGCGAAGACGAACAGGATGGTTGCGCACGGTCTCGTCATTTGGTCGGCGATTTGGCTCCAGGGTACAGGGTGAGTTTGGACTTTCCCAGGAAATGTATAACTTTTCCTTTATTCACCATGCGAAAGCCGGAGGCCTGCAGTTGCCCGAACGGTCCCTGGCCCTGCACCGGGTCGTTGCCTTCGGCGGTGCCGGCGGTGAGGTCGATGGCCGCCCGGTCGGTGCGGAATTCGTAACCGGAATCGTGGTAGAGGTTGACCTGTCCGACCAGGTTGAGCTTCTTCTCGGCCCGGGCGAAGACGCCGTCATTGGCGGTCAGCACCAGCCACGTGCCGTCCTCCAGCGTGATGTCCGCCTTCGGCATGACCAGTGCCACCTTGGCGCCCGATTGCGAAACGTTGCGCGCCAGGTCGGCGGTGATCGAAAACGGTTGGTTGTCGCTGTCGGCACCGACGTAGCGCGGGTTGATCATGCTGGGATCGTCGGCGCCGGTCAGCTTGAGCACGCTCACGCCGAGTCGGAAGCCGAGGTCGCCGGTATTGATGTGCGGCCAGGCGACGACGAGGGCGATGAGCAACAGCGCC
>JAYNJY010000442.1:0-1872 GCA_038110665.1 Rhodospirillaceae bacterium
GCCTTCATGCAGCACGGCGTTCTGCATCGGGAGATGGAGCGCTTCTTCGGCGAATTCGACGTGCTCATCTGTCCGGGCGCGACGGTGACGCCGTTCCCCTTTACGGACCACTACCCCCGCGTCGTCGATGGTGTCGAGCAGCCGACCTACGTCGCCTGGGCCGGGCTCACCAACGCGCTTTCGACCTGCGGCAATCCTGTCGTGGCGCTGCCCTGCGGCGTCGACGAGGAGGGCATGCCGTTCGGCTTCCAAGTCGTCGGCCCGCGCCGCTCTGATGCTTTCCTGCTCCGTGTCGGCAAGGCGCTCGAGACGCTATTCGCCGGCGATCCCGAGATGGCGCGGCCGATTTCCGATCTGGCGCGACCGGCCGCATAGCCCTGCGAGAGCGAGGTTTGACCTAAGCGCAATGGCGCGGATAATGTTCCGATCGTCGTCACGATCGCTACCCTGGAAAGGAACGAAAGATGTTCGAACTGGAAAAGTTCATCGAGGACTGCGGGAAAGCGGTCAAGGAGAAAGACAGCCACACGGCGGTTCGCGAATTGGTCGCCGAAGCGGTTTCCGATCCGGCCCGGCTGATGGCGGTGCTCGGCGAGCCGAACCGCGGTGGTGTCCATCGCCTGCACGTGGCCGAGGATTTGACGGTTCTTAACATCGTCTGGGCGCCGCGCATGACGCTGAAGCCTCATAACCATAACATGTGGGCGGTGATCGGCCTTTATACGGGCCGCGAGGACAATATCTTCTGGCGCAAGGTCAAGGACGCGACCGACGGTCAGGTCGAGGCCGCCGGCGCGAAGTCGCTCGGCGTCAAGGAAGTGGCGCCGCTCGGCAAGGACATCGTCCACTCGGTGACCAATCCGTTGAGCCGCTGCACCGGCGCGCTTCACGTTTACGGCGGCAACTTCTTCGAGACGCCGCGCAGCGAATGGAATCCCGAAACGCTTTGCGAGGGCCCCTACGATGTGGCCCGCAACATGGCGCTTTTCGAGGAGGCGAACCGCTTCTTCGACGCCGCCTGAGGGCACTCATGTGCTGACGCCTTCCAGGATGTCCGGCGCCATGCGGGGCATCCTCCTGATGCTTGCCGTGACGCTTTTCTCCGCGTCCATGAACGCGGCCGCGAAACACATCTCGTCCGGTGTGCATCCGTTCGAGGTGGTGTTCTTCCGCAACCTGTTCGCGTTCCTGTTCGTATTGCCGCTGTTGATGCGGAACGGTCTTGGCGTGTTCCGCACCCAGCGTTTCGGCGGGCACCTGTCGCGGGCGTCGTTGAACCTCATCAACATGTTGATCTTCTTCACTGCCGTCAGCCTGACGCCGCTCTCGGAACTGGTGGCGCTCGGCTTCACGGCGCCGCTGTTCGCGACGTTGCTAAGTCTTTTGATCCTGAAGGAGAAGGTCGGCATCCGCCGATGGTCGGCGATCATCTGCGGTTTCGCCGGCGCCATGCTGGTGCTGCGGCCCGGTTTCGATACGATTTCTTCCGGCCATGGCCTGACGCTGCTGGCGGCATCGACATGGGCTGGCGTGCTGTTGATCATCAAGTCGCTGAGCCGCACCGAATCGAGCGCCACCATCATCGCCTACATGGTGGTGTTGATGACGCCGTTCTCGTTGGTGCCGGCATTGTTCGTCTGGCAATGGCCGACGATGGAAGAACTCGGTTGGCTTGCGTTCATGGGGCTCGCCGGCGGCGGTGCACAGTACCTGCTGGCCCAGGCGCTGCACGAGGCCGACCTAAGCGTGGTCATGCCCTTCGACTTCACCAAGTTGATCTGGATTTCGATCATCGCCTTCGTGTTCTTCGGCGAGATTCCGGCTTTGACGACCTGGCTCGGCGGGACGCTGATCTTTGCCAGCGGCGTCTAC
>JAYNJY010000443.1:0-1868 GCA_038110665.1 Rhodospirillaceae bacterium
CCTCCGGGACGACGTTGGCGCCGCGCACGGCGGCGATGACGGTATCGCGCAGCAGCGTCGCTTTCGGCTCGGTCTCGGCGGCAGCGAGTCGGCAGAGCCGGTCGAGCTTGCCGACCCAGTTGCGCGTGCCGCCGAGCTCGCGCGCCAGTACGGCCATGGCCAGGTATTCGGCGCTTTCGCCCTTGGTGCCGCCGACCCGGGCCAGGGTCTTGGAAAACAGCTCCCCGAGCTTCGGCGGGTCGACGGCGTCGGCACGCCGGGTGCGCTCGGCGATCTGCTCGCAGATGGCATAGATCTCGTTGCGGCGTTCGAGCGGCGATTGGCCGCCGCCGGCCGTCTGCAACGTCGCGATGTGGCTGACGGCGGAGGGGAACAGGTTCTCGTAGTCCTTGAACCGCTGCAGGTCGCGATAGCCATGCAGCAGTTCGGTCGGCGTCAGCATCACCTCCTCGAGGTAGTTCCTGAGGATGCGGTTCATCAGCATGCGGCTTTCCAGGCTGAAGAAATCGCGCGGGCTGGTGCAGCGCTGCGGCGCCGCCTCGACGGTAGTGATCTGTATTTTCTTGCCGCCGCTCGGCGTCTGCGTCTTCTAGAAGACCACGGTCTCGCTGTTCGAGCCGTCGCGGTTCTCCGTGTTGGCGATGATCCTGGCGCCGGCACAGTCGCCCTTGCTGAGGAACTTCTCCGCCAGCTCCATGGCATCGGACTTGCTGTCACGCGACGACTCGGTCACCCAGCGACCGTCGCGCATGCCTTGAATCTCGAAGCTTTCGTATCTCAGGGCCAATGCGCACAACTCCATCGACGCGGCGCGCAACAACCCCTATTCGGAGTCCCTGAAGGGGGCCTGACCGATTGGATAATGGGTTCGAAAGGCCGCCGTTGACAAGCAAAGGCGCCATCAACATACTCCTCGGCTTTCCCAACCGGCGCGCCCCGTTCGGGCCCGCCAAAAGCCGTCGGAGATTGTGATGATTACACCTGTCATGCCGACCTATGCGCGCTACGACGTGACCATGGAGCGCGGCGAAGGCGTCTACGTGTATGGCTCCGACGGCAAGCGATACCTGGACTTCGGCGCCGGCATCGCAGTGGCTGCGCTCGGCCACTGCCATCCGCACCTCGTCGAGGCGCTGAAGAAGCAGGCCGAGACGCTGTGGCACATCTCGAACCTGTACAACATTCCCGGCCAGCAGCGGCTGGCCGAACGGCTGGTCGCCAACAGCTTCGCCAACGCGGTGTTCTTCAACAATTCGGGCGGCGAGGCGGTCGAGCTCGGTTTCAAGATGATCCGCAAGTACCAGTCCGCCGCCGGCCATCCCGAGCGCTACCGCATCATCAGCGTCGAGGGCGCCTTCCACGGCCGCTCGCTCGCGTGCATCGCCGCCGGCCGCCAGGAGAAGCACACCGCCGGCTTTGGGCCGCTGGTCGACGGCTTCGACCAGGTCGCCTTCGGCAACCTGAACGAGATGCGCGCCGCGATCACGCCGGAGACCGCCGGCATCGTCATCGAGCCGGTGCAGGGCGAGGGCGGCATTCGCCCGGTTGACCCCGAATACCTGCGGGAGTTGCGCGCCATCGCCGACGAGTTCGGCCTGCTGCTGATGTACGACGAGGTGCAATGCGGCATCGGCCGTACCGGCAAGCTGTTCGCCTACGAGCATTCCGGCGTGGCGCCGGACGTGCTGGCCTCGGCCAAGGGCCTCGGCGGCGGCTTCCCCGTCGGCGCCTGCCTGGCGACCGAGAAGGCCGCCGCCGGCATGACCGCCGGTAGCCACGGGTCGACCTTCGGCGGCAACCCGCTCGCCATGGCGATCGGCAACGCCGTGCTCGACGTGGTCCTGGCCAAGGGTTTCCTGGAGAACGTC
>JAYNJY010000444.1:0-1829 GCA_038110665.1 Rhodospirillaceae bacterium
TCCAGGTTGCCGCGCGCCGGGATCGGCGTGCCGCGTTCGCCGCCGGCGAGACGCACGGCGGCGTCGGCGAGCGCGCGCACCGGCGCGAACACACTCCTCATCAACAGCATGCCGGCGAACAGCAGCCACAGCATGATCGCCGCGGCACCGCCGCCGACCATGTAGCGGCTGAACGCCTGGGCACGGTCGAGCTGGCGCGCCGACGTCGTCAACAGGTCCTGGGCGAAAGTCGACAGCGCGTCCTGGCTCGGCGCCATGTAGGACATGATCTCGCTGAAGCGCCCGCGCTCCTTTTCCAGCGCGAAGCGGGAATTGAGCATGGTCAGCATGTCGGTCTCGTGCGCCTTGACCAGGTCGGCGAGGCGCGCGCGCTCCTTTTCGGGCAGGCGCGACGCCCTGAGGAAGGCGGCGAGCGCCTTGTAGCGTTCCTTGATCTCTTCGACACCGCGTTCGGAGGTGGAGCGCAGCGTGTCCCGGCCCTCGCGGTCGATGCGGATGATCTGATCGGCCAGGTTGGGGAGGTTGGCCTGGGTGAAGCCGCGAATGAGCGACTGCGAGGTCGAATGCAGGCGCTGGCTGAGTCCCGTCTCGGCGGTGACGCCGAGCGCCTCCTCGGCGCGCACGAACTCGTTGAACTGCTGATCGTACTGGGCGATGCCGTCGCGCAGCGTGGCGACGTGCTGACGCACCTCAGCGCTTTCCTTGAGCCGGCCGAGGCGGTCCAGGGCTGCCTCGACGGCGTCGATCTCGACGGCGAAGCTTTCCGCCAGCACCGGTTGCTTGTCGAGGGTGAAGGCCTTCTCGAGCGACTTCGCCCGCGCCAGGCCAGCTTCGACACGGCCGGCGAGCGTGCTGATGTCGCGCGCGTGCCTGGCGCCGTCGATGGCCGTGGCCAAGCGATGGTCGGCGGAAACCAGGATGCCGGCGAGCGCGACCAGCGCCAGCAGGCCGATCAGCACGAGCAGCGTGGCCCGGCTCTGCAAGCGCATGCCGCCGAGGAACGTACGGTCGTCGAGACCGTCGCCCTTGAGCTCCAGGAACTGGTGCTTATAGTCGGGTTGCTCAGCCATTTTCGCCGAACCTCAAGCCCCCTGAACCGGCCCCGTGGTCTTCCCCGGTGGCTTCGCAGCCACATTCCGCGCCAGACCGATCGCGGCCGGCGCGCTCCAAATCACCAGGGTGGCACGATTTTTCCGGTCGACACAAGCGCCGCAGCGGCGCCCGCCACTTTACAACGTCCGCTGCCGCCGCCACATTGACACGATGACCGATCGCGCCAAAACCGGCCCCTCCGTACACACCGTCCCGGAAGGCGACGACCGGCCACGGCTGACCTGCCTGGACTGCGGCTACATCGCCTACGAGAACCCCAAGGTCGTGGTCGGCGCGGTCTGCGTGTGGCAGGATAAGTTCCTAATGTGCCGGCGCGCCATCGAGCCGCGCAACGGCTATTGGACAATCCCGGCGGGATACATGGAGTTGAACGAGACCATGGCCGAGGGCGCGGTGCGGGAGGCCTGGGAAGAGGCGACGGCGCGCATCCGTATCACCGGGTTGGTCGGCATCTACGAGATTCCGCGCATCAGCCAGGTCTACGTCATCCACAGCGCCGAACTGGTGAGCGATAGTTTCGCCGCCGGGCCGGAATCCGCCGACGTCCAGTTGCTCGCCTGGGACGACATCCCCTGGAGCGAACTGGCGTTCCCGAGCGTCGCCTGGGCGCTCCGCCATTTCCGCAGCGGCGCCGCACCGGCCATCGTCCAGCACCCCGCCGGTTAACACCCGGCAATTTTTGCCGCATTTTGAGATTCCGTTAACCTTTGCCGCCT
>JAYNJY010000445.1:0-1819 GCA_038110665.1 Rhodospirillaceae bacterium
CGTGACGCAGTTCCATGCCGGACGCGCCATGAACGTGATCCCGCAGACGGCGGTGATCAAGGGCACCTGCCGGGCCTTGAAGCGCGAGGTCCAGGACCAGATCGAGGCGCGCATGGAGCAGATCGTCGCGGGCGTCTGTGCCGCGCACGGCCTGAGCCACAGCATCGAATACGAACGCCGCTATCCGGTATTGGTCAACACCGCCGAGGAGACCGCCAAGGCGGTGCGTGCCGCCATCGCGGTCGCCGGCGAGGACAACGTCCATTTCCCGATCCCGCCGACCATGGGTTCGGAGGATTTCGCCTGGATGCTGCAGGACAACCCCGGCTGCTACATCAGGGTCGGCAACGGCCTCGGCGAGGACGGCGGTTGCGTCGTCCACAACCCGCGCTACGACTTCAACGACGAGGCCATCGTCTTCGGCGCCAGCTACTGGGCGACGCTGGTCGAGCAGGAATTCGGCGGCGCCTGAGCGCCCGCGTTCGGCCTTTCGGCGTCAGGGCTGGGGACGGGTGAAAACCCAGGACGTGTCGTCGGACAGGCCGGCCTGGAATTTGTAGCCGCCTTCCTTGAACTTCTTCAGTCCGTGCGGCGTCTCGATCCGTTTCTTGATCATGAACCGCGCCATGGCGCCGCGGGCGCGCTTGGCGAACATGCCGAGCACGCGGGCCTCGCCGTCCTTGACCTCCTTGAACACCGGCGTGATTACCGGACCGGCGAGCTGCTTGGCGTCGACCGCCTTGAAGTACTCGTTCGAGGCCAGGTTGATGACGGTATTGTCCTTGTGGCCCTTGAGGGCGGCGTTGACGGCCGGTGCCAACTCGCCGTTCCAGAAGCCGTAGAGGTCGGTGTTGCCCGGCGCGCGGAACCGCGCCCCCATCTCCAGCCGGTAGGGCTGGATCAGGTCGAGCGGACGCAGGATGCCGTAGAGGCCGGAAAGGATCCGCAGGTGTTCCTGCGCGTATGTCATGTCGTCGGCCGACAGCGTCTTCGCTTCGAGGCCGACGTAGGTGTCGCCGTTGAACACCAGCGCCGCCTGCTTGGCGTTGGAAAGATCGAACGGCGTCGCGAAGTCGCGGAAGCGCTGGTAGTTGAGATCAGCCAGCTTGTCGCTCAGGTTCATGGTGCCAGCGAGTTGCGTGCGGCTGAGTTTGCGCGCCGATTTGACCAGTTTCTCTGCACGGTCCAGGAAAGCCGGCTGCGAGTAGGCGGGCAGGGCGGCTTCGGTTTCGAAATCCAGTTTTTTCGCGGGCGAGATGAGCACGAGCATGGCGGGTCCTTGGTCGGTCGGTGGCGTAGAGATTGAGCCGAAGGGTTTTAAACTATAGGAACGAGGATAGGCAACACAACAGGGGGGCAGCCATGATCGTCGTCACTGGCCTGAAAAATTGCGATACCTGCCGCAACGCCATTAAGTGGTTGAAGGCGGAGGGCATCGACGCGCGGCTGCACGACATCCGCGCCGACGGTCTCGATCCGGCGACGTTGGACGGTTGGATCGCGGCGGTCGGATGGGAGACGCTGTTGAACCGGCGTGGCACCACTTGGCGCGGGCTGCCGGATGCCGACAAGGCCGAGGTCGACGCGGCAAAGGCGCGCGCGCTGATGCTCGCGCATCAGGCGCTGATCAAGCGCCCGGTGTTCGATCTCGGCGGCAAGATTTTGGTTGGCTTCGGGGCGCAGGAAAAGGCGGCGCTCAAAGGCGCTTGAGGGAAAAGACGGGGAGGGCTGGCAGGAAGCCCTCCCACGGGAAAACAGACGTCGCGCCGGAGTCAGGTCTTGAGGTTGACCACCGTTCCGGAGCCCAGGTCCTCGCCGA
>JAYNJY010000446.1:0-1784 GCA_038110665.1 Rhodospirillaceae bacterium
TCCCAGGTCAGGTAGTTCCACGCCGTGGTGACCATCTCGCGCAGCATCGCTTCGCGCGACGTGCACATGCGCCCGGCGAGCAGCACTGTGAGTGCGTTATTGCCATCGCTCATCGGTGTCGCGCGCCTCAGGACTTGAGGACGATCTTGCCGAAGTGCTTGTTGGCGGCCATATGCGCCAGGGCTTCGGGCGCGTCGCCCAAGGCGAACACCTTGTCGATCGGCAGCGTCAGTTCGCCCTTGCCGACCGCGTCCCAGAGATCGGCGCGCATCAGCCGGTTGATCTCGCGCACCTCGTCAACGCTGCGCGTGCGGAAGGTGACGCCGATGTAGTCGATGCGGCGCGCCGCGTGCAGGTCGAAGTTGAACTCGCCGGAGAAGCCGCCCAAACGGCCGACGTTGACGATGCGGCCCAAGACGCGCGTCGCCTCTAGGTTCTGGTTTATGACCCCGGCGGAGACCTGGTCGACGATCAGATCGACCCCCTTGCCGTCGGTCGCTTCCAGCGCCTTGTCGGCCCAAGCGGGATCGGAACTATCGAGCGCCAGGTCGGCGCCGAAGTCCTTGAGCTTTTCCCGCCGCCCGGCGTTGGTCGAGGTGCCGATGACCAGGCGCGCGCCCATGAACTTGGCGATCTGCATGCCCATCAGGCCAACGCCCGAGCTGGCGCCCTGGATGATGACCGCGTCGCCCTTCTCCATGCGTCCGGCGGTGACGACGGCGTTGTGCATGGTTTGCAGCGCGATGGGCAGCGTCGCCGCGGTCTCGTAATTCATGTTGCCGGATGGGATCTTGGCGGTACGGCCCCAGTCGGAGACCGCATATTCGGCGTAGCCGCCGCCGCCCGAGCACATCACCCGGTCGCCGACCGCGATACCCTGCACCTCCGGCCCGACGGCGACGACCTCGCCGGCCCATTCGAGGCCGAGGATGGCGCCGGCGCCGCCGGCGTTGCCGTGCTTCCTGCCCGACGCCATGATTAGGTCGGCGCGGTTGAGGCCCGACGCATGCACGCGGGTCAGCACCTGGGCCGGGCCCGGCTTCGGTTCCGGGGCGTCCTGGACCTTGACGCCCTCGTCGGTGAGTACGGCGGCTTTCATCAGCGGTGGTCTCCTAAGTTTGTCAGCCGGTACGTGGAAACCGCCCCTTTGGCGGATCCTTCTGCTCGTGGTAGCCGACGGATAGCGGATAGCAGGCAGGCGCCAGTTTTTCGACGAAGGCCTCGTCCTCGGCGGTGAACGGATGCTTGAGTGCGCCGAGATAGCTTTTCCAATGCGTCAAGGTCCTCGGACCGGCAATGACGGACGGCACGATCTTGTTGTTCAAGACCCAGTTGAGCGCGAACTGTCCGGGCTCCTGGCCCAGCTTCTCGGCACGCGCCTTGATCTTGGCGGCGATGGCGAGATCTACCGTGCTCAGGTCTTCGGCATAGACCGTCTGCTCGGACGCCGCGCGCGTGGTGCCCTTGATGCCGGCGAGACTGGTGCCGTACTTGCCGGTGAGCACGCCCCTGGCCAGCGGGCTGTAGGGCACGGCACCGACGCCGTATTCCCAGCAGGCCTGCAAGTATTCGAATTCGGCGACGCGGTAGAGTGCGTTGTAGTAGGGCTGCGCGACGATCGGACGTGGCACGCCGAGATCGTCGGCGAGGCGCACCATCTCGGCGATCTTCCAGGCGCGGAAGTTGGAGAAACCCCAATAACGCACCTTGCCGGCGCGGATCAGATCGCCCATGCAGTCGATGGTCTCGGCCAAGGGCGTGGTCGGGTCGGCGCGGTGCAGGTA
>JAYNJY010000447.1:0-720 GCA_038110665.1 Rhodospirillaceae bacterium
CTCGCTCAACGTGTCCTTTATCCGCGCCGATTCGACGAGGCACGCCCACTCGTCGGAAATTCCGCGCGGCCGCTACAAGAAGGCCCACCGGCATGCCGCCGGCACGCACGTCCATGCGGTGGACGGGATCGGCTATACGCTGCTGTGGTACGAGGGCGACCAGGAATTCCACGAATTCCCCTGGGAGCACGGCTTCATGTACACACCGCCCTTCTGGATGTTCCACCAGCATTTCAACACCGGCGACAAGCCGGCGCGCTATCTCGCCTGTTCGATGGGCAGCCGCCGGTACCCGTTCATCGCGCTCAGGCGCGTCAGCGCCGAAGGCGGCGGCGCGACCTCGATCCAGAACGGCGGAAGGCAGGTGGAGTACGAGGATCAGGACCCGCGCATCCACCGCAAATGGCTCGACGCCATCGCCCAGAACGGCGTGAAATCCCAGATGGGCGACGTCTTCGACGAGGCCGCCATCCTCGCAATCCCGGAGGAAGAGCTGACCGGCGCGATCTATACGCCCCAGTCGATCGGCCCGGCGATTTAAGGGCGCGCGTTCCCCTAGCCTCAATCCCCTACGGCTGTTAGGCTTTCGGCTTCCCCGGAGCAGGGGAGCCGAGAAACAGGGAGAAAATCATGACAGACAGAAAACTCCGTCCGGCCGGCGTGATAGCGGCAGGCGCCGTCGCCATGGCGCTTGGCGCGCCGACCGGCGCAGCCGCAGCC
>JAYNJY010000447.1:754-1780 GCA_038110665.1 Rhodospirillaceae bacterium
AAGGACAATGTCGTGACGGCCGTACTGGGCGCGGGTCCGGGCGGCGGTTATGACGTCTATGCCCGAACCGTGATGAAACATCTGGTCAAGCACATTCCCGGCCAGCCCGCCTTCATCATGCAGTTCATGCCGGGCGCGGGCGGCCAGAAAGCGGCCCAGTATTTCTACAACGTGGCAACGCGCGACGGGGCCAAGATCGCCAAGCTGTCGAACATGCTGCCGGCGTTCCAGCTTCTGCGCAGCGGCGTGAAATACGACGTCTCGAAGCTCAACTATATCGGCCGCGCCGCCTCGATGCAGTACGTCACGATGGTGTGGCACACGACCAAGGTCAAAAGCCTGGAAGACGCGCAGAAAGCCAAATCGCCGATCGTGTTCGGATCGTCGGGCAAGAGCCAGTCGAATTACATCGTGCCGACCGTGATGCGCAACCTGCTGGGGCTCAACGTCAAGGTGATCGCGGGCTATCCCGGCACCGCCGACATCAACAAGGCGCTTGAACAGGGCGAGGTCACCGGCCGCGCCGGCGCGTGGTCGAGCTGGATCGCGGCGGGCGCCCGCCTGGTCAATACCGGCAAGGTCATCGCCATCGCCCAGTCCGGCACGGAAAAGGCGACCGACATCAAGAACGGCTACGGCCAGCCGGCGCCGCTTCTGCTCGACCTCGCCAAGAACGACGAGGAACGCGCGATCCTGAAGCTGCTGGCGTCCGACGCCGCGGTGGGCCGCAATTTCTCGGTTCCGCCGGAAGTGCCGAAGGCCCGCGTCAAGGCGCTGTGCCGGGCATTCGACGCCACCATGGCCGACAAGGCGTTTCTCGAAGAAGCCAGGAAACGCAAGCTGATCATCGAACCCAAGACCTGCGAATGGCTCAACGGTTTCGCACAGGAGATCGTCGCAACGCCGAAGCCGCTCGTCGCCAAGGCGAAACAGGTTCTTGGCTGGAAATAGACCAACCGCAATCGTGAGGACATGACATGATACGGAAACTCTTCAAGGCGGCCTTCGCCGCGCTGTCGATCGCGA
>JAYNJY010000448.1:0-333 GCA_038110665.1 Rhodospirillaceae bacterium
TGATCGTCACCGGCAGCGACAGGACATGGGCTCGCGTTGCGGTTGACCGTGTCGTGAAGCTGACGACCAAGGACGTAGCCGAAACGCAAGCGATGAAGCATCGCGTCGACTGGAAAGGTCCGGTGCTCAAGTACGCTGTGGTCAGAACATCTGACGGCGCGGTAGTCAAGTCCGGTTTCCGCGAGCGCGGAGAGGCTACTCATGCTCTTGCCGAGCACGAGCGCATCACCGGAGCGGTGCCGCCAGCATGACGACGCGAGGCGACAGGCGTGGCATTCTGCGTCGGGCGACACTTACCCGGCAGGCCCAGCCCTTCAGCCTCGATCGTTTTTA
>JAYNJY010000448.1:343-1737 GCA_038110665.1 Rhodospirillaceae bacterium
CTTTGGACCGGCGCCAACGTCCACGTCATTGACGAGGTGGACGGCGCTGTCACTGCGTTTTCTGACGGCACGAACTGGCGGCGGATCACTGACCGGGCGATCGTAAGCGCGGCGCTTCCGACTGCCTTGTCTTCAGACGGTGTCGCCGATGTTTATCTGAGCGCAGTCGTTGGCCCGTACCTGATATCGACTGGCGCTGCCACAGTTACGTTCGTTGGCGCGATGTACGGTGCCGCGGCGCTCGAATCTGATGGCGTCGGAGAAGGAACGCTCCAGACGCCGCCCAAGGTTCCGACAGACGTAGACACAGATGGCGCTGCAACGGCTACCATGGTCGCGGCCGCGAGGCTCTCTACGTGCCTCTACGGCGTCGGAGCGGCCACTGCTACAGCTTACGGAGAAGCCGCATGAGCTCGCGATTGACGTTGTACAACCTGGCGTTGCTGATGTCCGGTGAGCGCGCTCTGGCGTCCCTCACTGAGGCGCGAGAGCCAAGGCGACTGCTGGATCAGGTCTGGGACACCAACGGCGTTTCCAAGTGCCTAGAAATGGGCCAGTGGAAGTTCGCCATGAGGACGATGCAGATCGACTACGATCCAGACATCGAGCCGACGTTCGGCTACCAGAGAGCCTTCACCAAGCCGACCGACTGGGTTGTCACGTCTTCTGTGTGCAGCGACGAGTATTTCAGGACGCCGCTTCTTGCGTACAACGACGAGGCTGGCTACTGGTATGCGGACCTCGACACCATCTACGTGCGTTACGTCAGCAACGACGCTGCCTACGGCAAGAACATGGACCGTTGGCCGGGATCGTTCGAGAACATGGTCGCCGCGTATTTCAGCCTCAACATCGCGTGGAAACTCACCACGTCCGATGACGAGATGAAGAAGGCGACGATTCGCTTCGAGCAGTTGAAGAAGATCGCTTTGAACAAGGACGCCATGGGCGATCCGTCGAAGATCATGCCGCCAGGCAGATGGGCTCGGGCAAGAATCCGCACGAGCAACCGTGACCTTGGCAACCTGACGGGCGACCTGTACTGATGGGGCGAATGACCACAGCGCTGCTGGCGTTCAACCGTGGTTTGGTGTCACGGCTGGGCCTCGCACGCGTGGATGTCAAACGTCTCGCCATGTCTGCCGAGGAATGCTGGAACTTCCTGCCTCGTGTTCTTGGCTCCATGAGCATTCGGCCGGGTTGGAAGTACCTTGGAGCTACCAAAGGCAACGCTGCGACCAAGCTGATGCCGTTCGTGTTCTCGGTTGCCGACACACACATTCTGGAATTCACGACCGGGTTCATGCGCGTGTGGCGGGCAGACGAACTTGTTACACGTGAAACAGTTGGCACTGGGATAACGTGGGCATCGCCCCCGCCCTGCCCCTGACAAT
>JAYNJY010000449.1:0-1730 GCA_038110665.1 Rhodospirillaceae bacterium
GCCACGGGTCGCCGCCCTTGGGGTTCTCGATCTTGATCACCTCGGCGCCGAACTCACCCAGGATCGAGGCCGCGTGCGGCGCCGCGATGAAGGTCGCGATATCGAGCACGCGCACGCCCTTCATGGGCTTCATTTCGGATTGCTCGCTCATGATACTGGTTTATCGCAGGGGCGGCCGGGCGTCACGCGGCATTCACCATTTGCCGAGGTAGGCCCGCACCTGGCGCGGATAGATCATGCGGCCGAGGATTTCGCGCACCCACGCTAGAAAAACCGTCCGCGTCATCGGGTTGCGTACCCGCGCCGGCGTGACCGGTTGGCCCATGGCGTGGAAGCAATAGAGCGCGCGGCGCATGTGGAAATCGTCGGTGACGACGAGCGCCTCGCGCCAGCCGTTTGCACGCATCGCCTTGATCGAGAAGACCGCGTTTTCGAGCGTGCGGGTCGACCGCGCTTCGAGGTGCAACGCCGCGTCGGGGACGCCGGCGGCACGCGCGAGCCCGGCCATGGTCTCCGCCTCGGGTGTCGCGATCAACGTGGCGCCGCCCGAGAGCAACAGGTTAGCGGCGCGGCCTTCCCGCCAGAGCCGCAAGGCTTCCGCCATGCGCCGCTCGATCACCGGACCGGGCGCGCCGTCCGGCGCCTGCCTGGCGCCAAGCACGACGATGACGTCGTATTTGTCGGATCCTTGACTGGCCATGTCAGGGCACGAAGCGCGCCTCGGCCTTCATGGCGAGCCCGCCCGCATTGGTCGTCGCCCAGAGCGCGGCGGTGGCGCCGTCGTCCGACGGCCGGCCGTTGACCGTGAACGGACCGGTGTCGAACACCGGGCTCATGGCGCGGTAGTCGAAATGGCTGAGCGCCGCGTCCGGCCGCTGGCGTCGGCAGAGATCCAGCAACAGCGTCGCGATCAACGGCCCGTGCACGATCAGGCCGGGATAGCCTTCCTCCTCGGTCACGTACTTGAGGTCGTAGTGAATACGATGACCGTTGAAGGTGAGCGCGGAATAGCGGAACAGCAGCACCGGATCGGGCTCGATCTTGCGCGACCACACCGCGCCCTCGGGCGCCCGCTTCTCGGGCGGCGGCGGCGCACCGGGTGCAGCCGAGTCGCGGTAGACGATGTCGTGTTCCTCGCGGATGCAAAGGCCGTCCGCGTCTAACACCTGGTGCTCGACGACGACGAAAACCAGGTTGCCACTGGCGCCCTGCTTGTGGGTCACGTCCTTGATGGTTGAAAGCCGGCGCGCCGGCGCGCCGATCAGCAACGGCCGCACGAACTCGATCCGGCCGCCGGCCCACATGCGCCGGGGAAGTTCGACCGGCGGCAGGAAACCGCCGCGATGCGGATGGCCGTCGGGCCCCAATTCGCGCATCGGTGCCTTCGGCAGGAAATACATCCAGTGGCCCGCCGGCGGCACCGGGTCGCCCTCGCCCGGCGTGTCTACGTCGGCGAAATCCAGCGTCGCCGCCAGGCCGGCCATGGGCGCCGCGGCGATAAGGTCGCGCAACTCCTCGGTCCTGCCGATCCAGGTTCGCAGATGATCGATATCGATATGGGTCGCTGGGGCCATGGCTTTCCCCTCAGAACGAGCGCGGCAGGCCGAGCACGTGCTCGGCGATGTAGGAGAGGATCAGGTTGGTGGAGATCGGCGCCACCTGGTAGAGCCGGGTTTCGCGGAACTTGCGCTCGACGTCGTATTCCTCGGCGAAGCCGAAGCCGCCATGCG
>JAYNJY010000450.1:0-1725 GCA_038110665.1 Rhodospirillaceae bacterium
GGGCGATCAGTTGTTTTCCGAGTTGCTGCCGCGCTTATCGATCGCCGTCTGCGTACAGCTGATCGCGACGGTGGTGGTGTTCATCAGCTGGTCGCGTACGGCGCGCGAGGCGAGCGATGTCAAGTCCCGCTTCCTCGCCAAGATGAGCCATGAACTCAGAACGCCGCTCAACCCGATCATCGGGCTTTCAGAGGCCATGACCATGGAGGTGTTCGGGCCGCTTCCGGCCAATTACCGGGACTACGCGCGCGATATCCACCGCTCCGGACGACATCTGTCCGAGATCGTCGAGGGCATCCTCGACGTTTCGCGCATCGAGGCCGGCGAGATGGAATTGATCGAGAGCGAAATCGACCTCTATGCTCTGGTCGGCAAGCTCCCGGTGGTCAAGATGCAGAAACGGTCGAACGCGCCGGAAACAGCCGACGAGGAGACGCCGGAAATACGCTGGGAAATTCCACCGGGCCTGCCGAAGCTGCGCGGCGACGAGCTTCGCGTCCGCCAGGTGCTGCTCAACCTGATTTCAAACGCGCTCAAATTCTCCGACGGCAAGCCGGTAACGGCCAGCATCGAGCACCGCGACGGCATCATCCGTTTCGTCGTCGCCGACCAGGGCGTCGGCATCACTGCCGCCGACCTCAAGACCCTGTTCAGGCCGTTCGTGCAGGTCGGCACGGACGAGATGACGCGGAGCCACGGCACCGGTCTCGGCCTAGTGGTGGCGCGTGAGCTGATGGCGCTGCACGGAGGAACCCTCGATCTTGCAGGCCGGCCCGGCGTCGGCACGCGGGCGGTCATGGCGTTCCCGCCGACGCGCACGATCGCAGCCTGAAGTCAGCGCTCGACGATATAAGGCGTTACGTCGACCCGTTCCTGCCAACCCGTGCGATGCAGTTCCGGGATATCACTCGAAGCGCGCGGATAACCGATGCAGAGATAGCCGATCAGTTGCCAGCTTTCGGGCAGGTCGAGGTCGCGCCTGACCGCTTCGGGATCGAGGATCGAGACCCAACCTAGCCCGATGCCTTCGGCTCTGGCCGCCAGCCACAACGTGTTGACGGCGCCGACGACGGAATAGGCCAGCGTCTCCGGCATGGTCTTGGCGCCGAGGCCCTCGCCGAGTTCGGTGGCCCGGTCGACGAAGACGGCAAGGTGCACAGGCGCGTCGTCGAGACCGGAAAGTTTCAAGGTTGCGTAGAGCCGGGCACGCTCGTCGGCGTAGTCGGCAAGCGCATCGGCGTTGGCACGCTCGAAATTGGCGCGCACGCGCGCGCGGCGTTCGGGCGAGTTGACCTTGACGAAGCGCCACGGCTGGCTGTGGCCGACCGACGGCGCCAGCGCGCCGGTACGGATCAGTCGGTCCAGGATGGCGTCGTCGATGGGTGTGGTCAGGAAATGACGGACGTCGCGGCGCCAGCGGAACAAATCTTCCAGCGTGGCGCGGAAGGCGTCGTCGAACGCCGGTTCGGCGCTGGATTGGTCGGTCGGGCCGCGGCTCGTGGTGGCGGTCTTGGGCGCGCTGGTCATGGCCAGGACTGTAACGCGTCGGCGCGCGGCTTGCCAGCGCGGCGCCCGGCCGGGCAAGCATGGCCCCATATGGCCCTTAGGGCGTTCGGGCGCCCGGCGCTAAGGCTTGCGCGGGAAAATCCATGGGCCTAGGTTGCGAGGGCTGCGGGCGTGGTGAAATTGGTAAACACAAGGGACTTAAAATCCCTCGGCTTCGGC
>JAYNJY010000451.1:0-1722 GCA_038110665.1 Rhodospirillaceae bacterium
TGCTGGCGCGCAAGGACACGCCGACCAGCTATCACCTGGCGGTCACCGTCGACGACGCCATCCAGGGCGTCACGCTAGTGACGCGCGGCCGCGACCTCTTTCCCGCCTCGCACCTGCACCGGTTGCTGCAGGCGCTGCTCGGGCTGCCGGTGCCGGAATACAGCCACCACGGCCTGATCGAGGGGCCGGACGGAAAGCGGCTCGCCAAGCGCGACCGGGCGGCGACGCTCCGGCACCTGCGCGAGGCCGGGCGCACGCCCGCCGAGGTTCGCGCCATGGTAGGTTTCGGGGCGGGCTTCGGAGAGCCGGCATGATGACCCGGTTGGTCTGCGCCCTTCTGCTCTGTCTGGTTGCCGGCGCCGCCGCCGCCGAAACCGACGCCGAGGCGCGCGTCAAGCTCATGGCCGACGCCGACGCTTCGGTCACGGCCGTCGTCGACGGCGACACCGTGGTGATATCGCCGGCGCTGGCCGGTGCGCGCGAGGTGCGGCTGGTCGGCATCCAGGCGCCGAAGCTGCCGCTCGGGCGCAAGGGCTTCAAGCCCTGGCCCAAGGCCGCCGACGCCAAGCACGCGCTCGAGGCGATCGTGCTCGGCCGCCAGGTCAGGCTCCATTACGGCGGCGCGCGGATGGACCGCCACGGCCGGCACTTGGCGCATCTCTTCCTCGCCGACGGCGGCTGGGTCCAGGGCCGGATGCTCTTGGACGGCATGGCCCGGGTCTACACCTTCGCCGACAACCGGGCGTTCGCCAGGGCGATGCTGGCGCGCGAGGCCGAGGCCGGGCCGCTGCTGTGCGAACTCGGCACCTTCCAATTGGTCGAGGGGAAAGTGCTCAAGGCCGACAGGGTCAAGGGCCGGATCTATCTCAACTTCGGCGCCAACTGGCGCGACGACTTCACCGCGACGCTGGCGCCCGCGGTCGCCAGGATGGCCAAGGGCGCCGGCCTCGACGCCGCCGGGCTCGACGGCCGGGACGTGCGCGTGCGTGGCTGGCTCAAGAGCCGCAACGGCCCAATGATCGAGATCACCCATCCCGAGCAGATCGAAGTGCTGGCCGGACGCTGACGCCCGTTGATTCGGCTGCCGCCCCTCAAACAAAGGTGTCGACCCATTCGGGCCCTCGGCCTCGCCCTGGCGCGGGCGGCTCAAACAAACTTGCCGGCCCTTTCGGGCCGGCAAGTTTGACAGGGAGGATGTAAGGAACGCGGGGGAGTTAGGGGGAGGATACTCAGGGAGGTGCGTTCCTTACACTGCCCAATATGCAGCGATCAGGGCGATTTTTCAGTGACGGCGGTCACACAGGGGAAAATTCAATTTTTTTATATATCAATATGTTATGTTTATCATGTCTCGCCTGGCGCGATTTTTCTCCGGATTTTCCCAATTCGCCCCGATGCCCCGATTTGCGCCATCCTCTGCGGTCTTCACAATAAATTCATGGCCGCTATTCACCGCCGGGGGGTTCGCATGGCGGATCAAAGCCGCTAGGGTGCCTCACGAAAACGGGAGGTCATCATGCCAACGTCTCCGGTTCCGCGCCGCATCGCCAGCGCGGACACCCTCGCCGAACGGTTCCAAGTGGTCCGCCGCCAATCGCTCGATTTCGCCCGGCCGCTCAGCGCCGAAGACCAATGCGTGCAGTCGATGCCGGACACCAGCCCGACGAAATGGCACCTGGCGCATACCACCTGGTTCTTCGAGACCTTCGTACTGGTGCCGAA
>JAYNJY010000452.1:0-1694 GCA_038110665.1 Rhodospirillaceae bacterium
CGCCTGCCGTTCAGTGACGGCGACGACGTCAATGTCGTCCTCAACCTCGTCGACTACGCGACGATGTCGCGGCTGGTTTACGATTGGCTCGGCGGCGAACCGCCGGTCGAGATGATGCGCAACTGCAGGGACTAATCGTCGCGCTGCGGATATCCGACACCCCAGTGGCCCCGTTCGAGCCTGGGCAGGTCGTCATCCAGTTCGATCCAGGGCAATTTCGAACCGATCCACAGATGGTCGTCGGGCGCGACCAAGGCCGGTTCGTCGAGCGTCGCGGCGGCGATGTCGAGTTCTTCCGGATGCGCGTCGCTGGCGAAACTGAGCGTGGTTCCGCAGTTGCCGTAGAAACCCCGCCGGACCTCCACCGTCGAACGGAATTCGGCCGGTTCGCGCTTGGTTCAGCGGAAGGTCTCGGGCGTGATCGTCATCCAGGTGATGAAGGGCGCGCCGGCGGCACGCCGGCACATGGCGCAATGGCAGTGGCTGACGGCCAGCGGCCGCATCTGGAAACGGTAGCGCACCGCGCCGCACATGCAGCTACCTTCGTCGATCTGGGCCGGATCGCTCAATTGTCTTCCTCCGCCGGCCTGCGCAAGACGTCGATCACCTTGGTTTCACTCAGATCGCCGAGGCCGTCCGCGACGAGTCGCCCGAAGGCTTCCGCCGCGACCCGGCCGAAGCGCGCGTTGGCGCTGACGTCTTCGGCTAGGGCCATGCCGTAGAGCGTGTCCTTGAGCCGGAGCGCGCCGGTGAAGGTGATGTTCTTCTCGTGGTCGTCCTCGGCCATGCGTTTGACGTTGCGGATCACCTGCGGGCTCGCCGCGGCACCTTTCGAGATCGCCTTGGCGACCAGTTTGCGGTCGAGCCCGGCCTTCTCGGCGATCAGCAGGCCTTCCGCGACGCCGGCGATCTGCACCGCGCCCATCAAATTCATCAGCAGCTTGTAGGCGGTGCCGGCGCCAACGCCACCGAAATGGATGATCTCCTTGCAGAGCGGTTCAAGCAGCGGCCGCGCATGCGCCAGCGTGTCGTTATCGGCGCCGACGAACAGCGTCATCGTGCCGTCGGCGGCCATGTGCGGATAGCTGGTGACGGGGCAGTCGACATAGGCGCGCCCCGATGCCGCCACCGTTTTCGCCAGTTCGTCGACCCAGGCTTTCGAAAGCGTCGAACACTCGATGCAGATGGCATCCGGCTTGGGGCCGCCCGCCAGCACGCCGCTCGCGCCGAGCTAGACCTCGCGCGAGGCGCCATCGTCGGCGAGCATGGCGAAGACGGCGTCGGCGTTCCTGGCCGCGTCGGCGGGCGTCGCGGCGGCCGTGGCGCCGGCGGCGACCAATGCTTCGGTCTTGGCCATGGTGCGGTTGTGGACGCGGAGCGAATGGCCGGCGGCGAGCAGCCTTCCCGCCATGCCTTGGCCCATCAAGCCCGTGCCGATGAATGCGATCCCGACCATGGCGTCACGCGATCTCGCACCACACCGGGGTGTGGTCCGAGGCCTTTTCCTTGCCCCTCGGCGTGCGGTCGATGCCGGCGGCTTTGAGCCGGTCGGCGGCCTGCGGTGACAGCAAAAGGTGATCGATCAAGAGGCCGTTGTCATTCTGCCAGGCGCCGGCCTGGTAATCCCAGTAACTGTAGCGGCCGGGGGTGGTGTCGAACACCCGGAAGGCGTTGGTCAGGCCGAGGTGCTCGAA
>JAYNJY010000453.1:0-1678 GCA_038110665.1 Rhodospirillaceae bacterium
ACGTGTAGAACTGCTGCACCAGCGAGTTGTACTCGGCCCGCATCGACAGCGCGCCGGGGCTGGTCTGCAGATCGGGCGGCTTGACGTCCGGCAGCCAGTTGCGCTTCTTCGTCAGCGCGTCACGGAGGTGCGTGTCGTTCGGGTCGTCCTTGACCAGGTCGCGGTACTCGTCGTCGCGCAACGCCTTCTCTTCCGGCTTGACGTCGTAGACGTTCTTGTGCGCCAGGTCGTAGGCGCTTGCGATGTCCATGTGCGCGTCGAGGTTCTCCTGCAGCAGCGTCGTGAACGACGCGAGCTTCGGATCTTCCGCCCACTTGTACGCGCCCGGGTTGAACTCCCGGATCTGCGCCATGAATCCGGCCGCCTGCGCCGCCGCCACCGGGTTGTTCGACATGAGCGCCTTGCGCGCCCACGCCTCGGCGCTGCGCGGCAGGATATTGCTCTCTTTGGTGAGAGCCAGCGCCGCCTGAATGTAGCGCGCGTCTCCTTCGACCGCCCCCTTCTGCGCCACCTCGTTGTCGAACACCGTGGTGATGGCTTTGACGTGCTTGTCGTCTCCTGGATTGAGCGCCCCGCCGACGTACATGACTTCTTGCGCCGCCGCGGCCGCCGCGTTCGCCTTGATCACGCGGTCCGCGTTCTCGGCACTGCGGCCCATGTAGCCACGGTACTCGCCGTCGCCGATGGCGCCGAGCCGGTACAGGCGATCGGCTTCGCGCTCGACGCCCACGCCGTACTCGTCGCGCGACAGGCGCTGCGTCAGCGACGCCACGTCTTTGTAGTGCAGGCGGCTGCGCTCGTACTCCAGCAGCTCGCGCTGCTGACGGACCTTGGAGCGGATCTCGTCCTTCTCCTCTGGCGTGTACTGGTCGTCCGCTTCCAGATCGGCCACGAGGCGATCGGCCTCGGTCACGTCGACCCGGGCTGCCTTGGAGACCTCGTCGACCACCGAGCCGATGCGCTGCCCGGCGATGCCGGCGTCGAGGTCCTTGATGAACGACTGTTCAAGCTGGACCTTCTGCACCGGGTCGAGCCAGGTGAAGGCCTCCAACTGTCGGCCGTTCTCAGCGATCGTCTCGGCCAGCGCCGCGTCGCCGTCCTCGCGCGACAGCCCTTTGGCCGCTTCCAGCGCGGCGGCAATGCGGGTCTGCTGGCTCTCGAGGTGCGAGGCCAGCGCGGTGCGCTGCGTCAGCTGCACGGCTTGTTCGCCCACGCGCAGGTTGCCCGCCGAGAGCCTGGCGTCGAAGACCTGCCCGATGCGCGGCGCGTACTCCGGCGGCACGGTCTTGACGAGCTCGTCGCGGTAGGCTTCCGACAGCGCCTGGTACTTGACCGGGTCCGCCTCGGACTCGACCTCGATCTGACCGAGGCGCTCGTGGATGTCGGTCTGCAGCTTGTTGCTGTAGGTGACCTCGGCGGCGTTGTTGTATGACTCGCCGAAGCGCGTCAGCGCCCGCCAGCCCGTCTTCGGCTGCGGCTTACCGGCAGCGCCTTCGACCGCGCCCTGCTGCGCACCCTGCACTGCGTTGAGGCCGCCGAGCACCTCGGCGCCTGTGCGGCTGAAACTGCGGAACGCGCCCGCCAGCGCCTCGGCCTTCTGGGCGGCGGAGTTGTCGACGATGCCGGTCTGCAGCAGAGTCGGGCGTTGCAGGTCCCTGTAACGAGTGGCCATCAGCGG
>JAYNJY010000454.1:0-1670 GCA_038110665.1 Rhodospirillaceae bacterium
CGTCTACACCGGTCCCCGGCCGATCATCCACGACATGGATTCCCTTCCCTGGGTGACGCCGATCTACCAGAAATTCCTCGACCCGAAGAACTACTACAACGGCTACATGCTGCATCCCTACATGTCGCTGTACACGGGTCGCGGCTGCAAGTCCCGCTGCACCTACTGCCTGTGGCCGCAAACGATCAGCGGGCACAACTACCGGACCCGCTCGGTCGAGAACATCGCCCAGGAGATCGCCTACGCTCGCGAAGCCTTCCCCGAGGTGAAGGAGTTCTTCTTCGACGACGACACCCTGACCGACAACATCGAGCACGTCGAGGCGCTGGCCCGAGAGCTCGGCAAGATGGGCGTCACTTGGTCGTGCAATGCCAAGGCCAACGTACCGCGCAAGACGCTTGAGGTGTTGAAGGCAAACGGCCTCCGGTTGCTGCTGGTCGGCTACGAATCGGGCAACCAGAAGATCCTCAACAACATGAAGAAGGGGCTTCGCCTCGACTTCGCGCGGCAGTTCACCCAGGACTGCCACGACCTCGGCATCGTCATCCACGGCTGCTTCATCATGGGCCTGCCGGGCGAGACCCAGGAAACCATCCAGGAGACCATCGCCTACGCCAAGGAGATCAACCCGCGCACCATCCAGGTGTCGCTGCCGGCGACCTACCCCGGCACCTTCCTCTACGACCAGGCGATCGAGAACGGCTGGCTGCAGACGCAGGAGGTCACCGAAGGGCTGGTCACCGACGACGGCACCCAGCACAGCGTGCTCAGCTATCCGCACCTGTCGAAGGAGGAAATCTTCGAGGCCGTCGAGGTCTTCTACAAGAAGTTCTACTTCCGGCCCGGCAAGATGGCGCAGCTCACCGTCGACATGTTCCGCGACATGGACGTGATGAAACGCCAGTTGCGCGAGGGCAAGGAGTTCTTCAAGTTCCTCTGGGGACGGGAGAACGCCGCCTGAAACGGCTTATCGTCACGGCCGACGACTTCGGCATTTCGGTGCCCGTCATCGCGGCCGTCGAAACCGCCCACCGCGACGGGATCCTCACCGCAACCTGCCTGATGGTATCCGGCGCCGCCGCCGAGGATGCGGTGGCGCGGGCGAAGCGTTTACCGGGCCTCGCCGTCGGCCTGCATGTCGTCACCGTTTGCGGCCGCCCGACGCTGCCGCCGGACGAGGTGCCGGCGCTGGTCGACGAAGCCGGCAACTTCGACGACGATCTGGTACGCGCCGGCTTCCGCTATTTCTTCCAACCCGCCGCGCGGCGTCAGTTGGCGCGCGAGATCCGGGCTCAGTTCACGGCCTTCGCGGCGACCGGCCTGCCGCTCGATCACGTCAACGCGCACACCCACAAGCACGTTCTTCCGACCGTCTTCGGGATGATCCTCAGGATCGGCCGCGAGTTCGGGCTGAAGGCCGTGCGCGTGCCGTGGGAGCCGCCGGCGCCGGACCGGCGTCCGACACTAGGCCAGGTGTTCGTCGGCTGGTGGATCGCGCTCCTGCGACGGCGCGCGGTGCGCGCAGGGTTGCGTGTCAACGATCGGCTCTACGGCCTCGGCGCCAGCGGCCGGATGGACCGCGACGCCTGGCTGCCGATGCTCCGCGACCTGCCGGACGGCGTTTCCGAGATCGTCTGCCACACGGCCACCGAACGCTGGGACGGGATCGA
>JAYNJY010000455.1:0-1655 GCA_038110665.1 Rhodospirillaceae bacterium
CCACGCTCAAGGTCACCGAGCCGCCGGCCCGCGCCGCCGGCGTCAAGGTCGAGAGCGTCGCCCAACTGGTCGATAAACTGCGTAACGAAGCGAAGGTGATCTGATGAGTGTCCTGGTCCTCGCCGAACATGACAATTCGGAACTGAAACCCGCCACGCTGAACGCCGTCGCCGCGGCCGCCAAGCTGGGCGACGTCGCCATCCTGGTCGCGGGCTCCGGCTGCGGCGCCGTCGCCGAACAGGCCGCCAAGGTCGCCGGCGTCGCCAAGGTGGTGGTCGCCGACGCGCCCCTCTACGCCAACGCGCTCGCCGAGAACGTCGCCGCCCTGGTGGTGTCGCTGGCCGGCGGCTACACGCATCTGTTGGCGCCCTCGACCACGTCCGGCAAGAACATCATGCCGCGCGTCGCCGCACTGCTCGACGTCGCGCAGATTTCCGACATCACCGCCGTGATCGATTCTGATACCTTCGAGCGGCCGATCTACGCCGGAAACGCCATCGCCACGGTGAAGTCGTCCGACGCCGTCAAGGTCATCACGGTGCGCACCACCGGCTTCGACGCCATCCCCGCCGAGGGCGGTTCCGCCGCCGTCGAGACCGCACAGGCCGCCGCCGACGCGGGCTTGTCCAGCTTCGTCGGCCAAGCGCTGACCAAGTCGGAGCGGCCCGAACTGACCAGCGCCAAAATCATCATCTCGGGCGGCCGCGGCATGCAGTCGGGCGACAACTTCCACCTGCTCGAGGCCGTCGCCGACAAGCTCGGCGCCGCCGTCGGCGCCAGCCGCGCCGCCGTCGATGCGGGCTTCGTGCCGAACGACTACCAGGTCGGGCAGACCGGCAAGGTCGTCGCGCCGGATCTCTACATCGCGGTCGGTATCTCGGGCGCCATCCAGCACCTGGCCGGCATGAAGGACTCGAAGGTGATCGTCGCCATCAACAAGGACGAGGAGGCGCCGATCTTCCAGGTCGCCGACTACGGCCTGGTCGCCGATCTGTTCGTCGCCGTGCCGGAACTCGTGGCCGAGCTCGATAACAACTGACAACCGGAAAAAGCGGGAAACCAACCATGGAAATCAAGAAGATCGGCGTAATCGGCGGGGGGCAGATGGGCGGCGGCATCGCCCAGGTATGCGCCATGAACGGCTTCGACGTGTTCATCCTCGACATCAGCGAGGACGCCGTCGCCAAGGGCCGCGACCGCATCGAGAAGCTGATGACCCGCGACGTCGAACGCGGCCGCCTCGCCGCGGAAGACTGCAAGGCGGCGCTCGACCGGATGAAGTGGGGCACCGACTACGCCAGCTTCGGCGACAGCGACATCGTCATCGAGGCCGCGACCGAGGACGAGGAAGTCAAGAAGTCGATCCTGCGCGAGCTTTGCACTAAGGTGCCGCCGCATGCGCTGATCGCGTCGAACACGTCGTCGATCTCGATCACCCGGCTCGCCGCCCAGACCGACCGTCCCGGCAAGTTCTGCGGCATGCACTTCATGAACCCGGTGTCGCGCATGCAGCTGGTCGAACTGATCCGCGGCATCGCCACCGACGAGGACACCTACCAGACGGTGCGCGAGCTGACCGACAAGCTCGGCAAGACCGCGGTCAACGCCGAGGACTTCCCGGCCTTCATCGTCAACCGCATCCTGCTGCCGATGAT
>JAYNJY010000456.1:0-1305 GCA_038110665.1 Rhodospirillaceae bacterium
TGCGGCAGCCCGCCCCCCAAAGCCGAGGCGCTACGCGGGCCGCCCCCAGACCGTAGGCGTCGGCCTTGACCACGGCGGCGGTTTCCGTCGCCGCGCGCTCGCGCAACAAGCGGTAGTTGGCGACGACGGCGTCGAGGTCGATGGTGAGGATGGCGCCGGCGAGGTCTTCGGGCACGTTCGTGGCGCACATGGGGCGGCTCACATGTAGTCGTCGTGCTGCGTGTCGAGGTCACCGAAGCGGGTGAACTGCCCGTCGAACATCATCTTGACGGTGCCGATCGGGCCGTGGCGCTGCTTGGCGATGATGATCTCGGCGATGTTGTGGGCGCGCGCCAGGCGCTCCTGCCAGTGTTCGATGCGCTGGGCGAATTTTTCCGGGCTTTCGTCGGCGCGCTGCTTCGGTTCGGCCTTCTCGAGGTAGTATTCGTCACGGTAGATGAAGGTGACGACGTCGGCGTCCTGCTCGATGGAGCCCGATTCACGCAGGTCGGCGAGCTGCGGGCGTTTGTCCTCGCGGCTTTCGACCTGGCGCGACAACTGCGACAGCGCGATCACCGGCACGTGCAGTTCCTTGGCCAGCGTCTTGAGGCCACGGGTGATTTCCGAGACCTCCTGCACGCGGCCGTCATTGCGTGAGCCGGGCGAGCCGGAAATGAGCTGCAGGTAGTCGATGATGATGGCGCCGAGCTTGTGCTGGCGCTTCAACCGCCGCGCCCGGGTGCGGAGCGCGCTGACCGTGAGCGCCGGCGTGTCGTCGATGAACACCGGCACCTGGTGCAATGCCTGACTCGCCTGTACGAGGCGGGTGAACTCCTCGTTAGTGAGTTCGCCCTTGCGCATGCGGTCGGACGAGATGTTGGACTGTTCGGAGAGAATACGCGCGGCCAACTGCTCGGCCGACATTTCGAGCGAGAACAGACCGACGACCGCGCCTTCCTCGCCGTTGGTCTCGAGGTAGTCCTTCGCCGCGTTGTAGGCGATGTTGGTGGCGAGCGCCGACTTGCCCATGGCCGGACGGCCGGCGACGATGATCAAATCCGACGGATGCAGGCCGCCAAGCAGCTTGTCGAGGTCGCGGAACCCGGTCGAGATGCCGGCGAGCTTGCCTTCGCGCCGGTGCGCCGCCTCGGCGACCTCGATCGCCTTGAGGATGGTCTCCTTGAACGGCACGAAGCCGCCCTCGTAGGTGCCCGCGGTGGCGAGGTCGTAGAGGCTCTGTTCGGCGACCTCGCTGTGGCCGCTGGCGGTGTGGTCGCCCTCGGCCTGGTAGGCGCGGTTGTAGACGTAGTGGGCGCGGAGGTGCGG
>JAYNJY010000456.1:1315-1640 GCA_038110665.1 Rhodospirillaceae bacterium
CGATGTTGGTGGCGAGCGCCGATTTGCCCATGGCCGGGCGGCCGGCGACGATAATCAAGTCGGAGGGATGCAGGCCGCCCAGAAGCTTGTCCAAGTCGCGGAACCCGGTGGAGGTGCCGGCGAGCTTGCCCTCGCGCCGGTGGGCCGCCTCGGCCACCTCGATGGCATTGAGGATGGTGTCCTTGAACGGCACGAAGCCGCCCTCGTAGGTACCGGCAGTGGCGAGGTCGTAGAGGCTCTGTTCGGCAATCTCGATCTGGCCCATGGCGGTGTCGTCGACCTCGCCCTTGTAGGCGCGGTTGACGACGTCCTCGCCGAGATTGAT
>JAYNJY010000457.1:0-1633 GCA_038110665.1 Rhodospirillaceae bacterium
CGTTGTCGGCTTCCAGGGTCTTCAGGAAGTCGGCGACGCTGACCTTCTTGTCGGTGACGTCGGCCAGTTCGAGGATGAAATCGACAACCTTCTCCTCATAAAGCGGCGCGGTGACGTTCTCCAGGGCCTGCGGGTTCTGCTTGTAGAAGTCCATCACCTGCTGTTCCTGGCCGGGGTAGCGCCGCGCCTCTTCCATGATCGCGCGGTTGACGTCGTCCTGGCCGATCTGGAACTCGTTCTGCCGGCCGATCTCGGCCACCAGGAGACCCAGGCGGACACGCCGCACGGCGATCTCGCGCAGCTCGTCCTTGTTCTCGTCCTCCGACTTGCCGTCGTTGGCGGCCTCGCCGTCCTTCTGCTGCTGCTGGAACTGTTCCAAGATGGTCTCGAACTCCTGGTCGACCATGCGGCCGGGAACCTCGAAGTCGTGGCTCTCGAACAGCTGGTCGAGCAGCAACCGCTTGACCCGCATGCGGGCGACGCCGGTGTATTCGCGGGCCTGCTCCTCGGCGATCGCGTCCTTCAGCTTGTCCAGGTTTTCCATGCCGGCCTTCTTCGCCAGCTCGTCGTCGATCGCAGCCGGCGTAGCCTCGCGGATCTCCTTGACGGTGACCTTGAACACAGCGTCCTTGCCGGCCAGCTCGGCGGCGCCGTAACTCTCGGGGAAGGTGACGTTGATGTCGGTCTCGGCGCCGGCATTGACGCCGATCAGCTGGTCCTCGAAGCCCGGGAAGAAGCTGCCGGAGCCGAGCTCCAACTGGTAGACCTCGTCCTTGCCGCCCGGGAACTCCGTGCCGTCGACGGAACCGACGAAGTCGATGACGACGATGTCGCCGGACTTCGACTTGCGGTTACCGCTGATCGCCTCGGTCGTCTGGTGCGACTTGGCGATGTTGGCCAACGCCTCGTCGACGGCGTCGCCGTCGGCCTCGGGGGTCAGCCGCTCGAGCTTGATCGACGACAGATCGGCGAGCTCGATCTCTGGCAGCGTCTCGACCGACATCTTGTATTCCAGGTCGGCCCCGTCCTCGAACGAGGTGATCTCGATCTCCGGCTGCATGGCTGGGCGCACACCCTTCTCGCTCAGCGCCTGCTGCGACGAATCGCCGACGGCGCGCTCCAGCACCTCGCCCAGCACGGCCTGGCCGAAGCGCTTGCGCAGCACCGGCACCGGCACCTTGCCCGGGCGGAAGCCCGGAAGCTGCGCCGTGCGCTGTATTTCCATCAGCTTGTGGGTGACCTTCTCTTCGATTTCCGCGGCCGGCAAGTTGATAGTATACTCGCGGCTCAGGCCTTCGGACTTGGTTTCAGTGATCTGCATGGTGCACCAATCGCTTCGTTTCGATGGTCGGCCGCCGGCTTGGTCGGGTCGGCCGAAAAATGGGTTCCCTCGCGCTCGTCGCCGGCGGCTGGAATGTGGTGCGGGCGGAGGGACTCGAACCCCCAAGGCGTTGCCGCCACCAGGACCTAAACCTGGCGTGTCTCCCAGTTCCACCACGCCCGCGTCCGCCGCCAGGCGGGCCGCCGTGTCAAGCGGTGCGACACTCTACTTATTTGTTCCCCCCTGTCAATGCGACCGGGGGTCGATCGGGGCAGCGCGGGATCAGGCCGGAACGGGTTCCTTTTCCGCCAT
>JAYNJY010000458.1:0-1014 GCA_038110665.1 Rhodospirillaceae bacterium
GTCTTCCTCGAACAGCTCGAGACCAACCCGGCCCAGTACCTGCCGGAGATCGACGCGCAATCGCTCGGCGGCGACGTGGTCAAGGTCGATCTCAACCGGCCGATGCCGGACGTGCTGGCCGAGCTTTCCAAGTATCCGATCAAGACCCGGCTCTCGCTCTCGGGCCCCTTGATCGTCGCGCGCGACATCGCCCACGCCAAGCTCAAGGAACGGATCGATTCCGGCCAGGGCCTGCCGCAGTACTTCAAGGATCACGGCGTCTACTACGCCGGTCCGGCCAAGACGCCGGAAGGCTTCGCGTCGGGTTCGTTCGGACCGACCACGGCCGGGCGCATGGACAGCTACGTAGACCAGTTCCAGGCCGCCGGCGGTTCCATGGTGATGCTCGCCAAGGGCAACCGCTCGAAGGCCGTGACCGACGCCTGCAAGAAGCACGGCGGCTTCTACCTGGGTTCCATCGGTGGGCCGGCGGCGCGCCTCGCCCAGGACTGCATCAAGAAGGTCGAACTGGTCGAATACGAGGAACTCGGCATGGAGGCGGTCTGGAAGATCGCCATCGAGGATTTCCCCGCCTTCATCGTCGTCGACGACAAGGGCAACGACTTCTTCGCCGAATTCACGCACTGACTTTCAGCTCGGGAGGATTGGGGCCATGAAGGATTCCGACAACTTCCGCACCGAGAAGGACGCGCTCGGCACCGTGCAGGTGCCAGCGGATCGGTACTGGGGCGCCCAGACCGAACGCGCCCGGCAGAACTTCCAGATCGGCTGGGAGAAGATGCCGATCGAGTTGATCCACGCCTTCGCGCTGCAGAAGAAGGCCGCCGCCCAGGCCAACATGGACCTCGGCAAGCTCGATGCGAAGCTCGGCCAGGCCATCGAACGGGCCTGCGACGACGTCATCGAGGGCAAGCTCGACGGCGAATTTCCGCTGGCGGTGTGGCAGACCGGGTCGGGCACACAGACCAACATGAACCTGAACGAGGTGATCGCCAACCGCGCCAACGCGATCCT
>JAYNJY010000458.1:1024-1630 GCA_038110665.1 Rhodospirillaceae bacterium
CCAACGACCACGTCAACATGAGCCAGTCGTCGAACGACAGCTTCCCAACGGTGATGCACCTGGCGCTGCTGCTGCTCGGCAACGCGTTGCTGGTGCCGGCGCTGGAGAACTTCCGTCACGTCATGGAAGCCAAGGCGGCCGAGTTCAAGGACCTGGTCAAGATCGGCCGCACGCACCTCCAGGACGCGACGCCGATGACGTTGGGCGACGAGTTCCAGGCCTATGCCCATCAGTGCCAGCAGAATGAGCAGCGCCTCGACAAGGCCTACATCCAACTTTACGAGCTCGCCCAGGGCGGCACCGCCGTCGGCACCGGGCTGAACGCGCCGGAGAATTTCGACCAAGTCTTCTGCGAGAAGGTCTCGGCGCTGACCGGCCTCAAGTTCAAGCCCTGCCCGGACAAGTTCTACGCCATCGCCGCGCACGACGCGCTGGTCAACCTTTCCGGCAAGCTCAACACCATCGCCGTCACTTCGAACAAGATCGCCAACGACATCCGGCTGATGGCGTCGGGCCCGCGCGCCGGCCTCGCCGAGATCACGTTGCCGGCCAACGAGCCCGGCTCCTCGATCATGCCGGGCAAGGTCAACCCGACCCAGGCGGAAG
>JAYNJY010000459.1:0-1625 GCA_038110665.1 Rhodospirillaceae bacterium
GTCTCAGGGTCGCGGAATCACGGCCGCAAGATCAGCTTGCCGTCCCTGACTTCGTACCCGCGCAAGCGCTCCAGGAAGCTCATGCCGAGGAGCGAACGCGTCATCTCGGCGCCGTTGACGGATGCGCGCACGTTTTCGACCACGATCGGACCGACGGCAATCCGTCCGAGCCTGACCGGCGCCCCCATCACCGTGCCGTTGGCCGTCCGGTAGACCCGGGTAAACTTGAGCGCCTCGATGTCGATGGCGAGCCGGCGCGCATCGGCCGGCGAGAGCACCACGTCGCTGGCGCCGATATCGACGAGGAAACGCAGCGGCGTGCCGTCGACCTCCGCCTCGAGCACGAAATGCCCACTCTCGCCGGCCCTGATCTCGACCGCGCCGCCCGTTTGCACGGCGCGATGCGGGATCAGTTCGCCGACCAAGCGGTCCCAGGCGAACAGCGCTTCGTGGCGAAATCCGTAGGCGAGCACAAGGCCGGCGCCGATCGCCACCCAGATGGCGCCGTAACGTAGCGCGTGGCCGAGCGGCAGGCGGCGATGCAGGAACAGGCTGGCGCCGATGAGGCCGAGCCAGAGCAGGCTCTGGGTCAGGTTGACCTTGCCGCCGGTGCCGGCAAGCGCTTCCGGATAGCGATAGGCCAGAAACGCGATCAGCGCGCCGACCGCGACCACCAGAACGAGGAAGCCCCACCACGGTCGCGAGACCTTCATGGCGGGGCCACCCTTGAATTTGAATCCTGGGCTTCGAACATGGCCATGCCCGATTATAGCACGGCGGCCAGTTCCGTTCAGCCCGTCGGCTTACTGGCTAATCTACTGGCCGATCCAGTGGAAGACCCGCAGGAAGTCGGACCAGAGATAGGCACAAAGTGCCACCGCATAGATCAGGATGGTCATCCAGAAAAGCGGGCTGTCGATGATTTCCCGGGCACCGGACCGTTGTTCGGTTCGCGTCGCTTGCATTTTGTTTACTCCGGATTTCTTCGGAAGTTATAGGGTACGGGGGAAAGCCTTGCCGAAAGGTAAACGGCGTTCAGAAGCCCGCCCGATCGGCGTCCTTGGCGGCTTTCAAGGTGTCGTAGATGAGCTTGCCGCCGGCATGAACGGCGTCGCGGGCTTCGTCGGCGGAGCACCCCGTGGCCGCCACCACAACCAGAAGTATGGCCACGATTCGGGCCAACAACGGCGCGGAGGGTCTCGCGGCCGCGCTCATCGCCGGGCGAAGTTCGTTATGAACACCTGCTTGTCGGCCTCTTTCTCGAACAGAATGCGAAGGCTTTTCTTGGTCAGCGTTTCGTCCATGCCTTCGACCGCCAGGTTCCAATCGCCGGTGCAACTTTCGTCGAGCCAATCCTCAACGTCGGCGACCGCGCCGGTCGTCGAAAACAACACACCGAGGGAAAACCGCCGTTGCGAAGAGGTGCCGCCGCCGTCCATATGCAGAAATTCCGTCACTGTCCCGTGTATCCGGCCGACCGTGTGTTCCGGCCGTTCGTCACGCCATAGCACGAGCGCCGGCGACGGCAAAGAGTCCCTCGGCAATGCCGACCGCGCCGCGAAACTCACCCAAGATATGGAAAAATCGGCGAAGTATTTCTAAATAATGCGTTAACGCCATAATGT
>JAYNJY010000460.1:0-1620 GCA_038110665.1 Rhodospirillaceae bacterium
AACCGGCCCAGAAGGAATCGCTGAAGAGCTGCGCCTGCATCAGGCCGCAACCGCCGAGACCGAAGGTCAAGGCCAAGGCCAGCGCCGTAATGGTATGTTTACCTCGCATGCGTCGCGCCACGTCCGCGCCCCCCTCGGACTGTTGGGGTCCAGTTTCAAGTCCAGCCTCGATCAAAAATACGGGGCACACAACACCAAGTATAGTGCTTTTTTGTGAAAATCCACACTAATTATTGAAATATAACGGTTTTTCGGCGCAGCGCATGCGCACGGCCACGGCCGCCCGCGCGGCTCGCCCCGCAAAACCCGGGCGAATCATTATTTCTTCTTGGACTTGTCTTCCTGCAGTTCGTCGCAGCCATTGACGCTGGAGAACGGCAACTTGGTGACGGCGCCGCCGCCCATGCCGATCGACCCCTTGATCACCAGGATGCCGGTGACGTCGTCGGTGCCGAGCGCCTGGTTGACGATGGCGAGCTGGCGCCGGTCCTCGGCCTGCTGGGCCGGGGTGCGGCGATAGTCGCTCTTGATGTCGCCCCGCGCGTCGCGGTCGTAGAGGTAGTCGGCGGTCATCGGCCGTTGATACCAGGCCTGCATCAGCGCGTCCGAGATGCGCGGCCCCTTGGTGCAGATCTGGCCGATGCGGGAGTTGTCGCGCACGGTCAGCACAACGGTGACCGGCGTGTTGTTAACCGAGCGGCCTTTCGGTGAAAGCACCACCGGCGCGATCACCGAACGCATCTGAATATGACCGACGCCCTGCTCGCGCAGGCCTTAGGAACGCTTGCGCTCGACCTACTTGGACTCGAGCGCGCCGGCGGCTATAACGGCCACCATGAACATCGCAAACAGTGCCACCCCGACACGCTGCATGTTGTTCTCCCCTGTTACGTCGTCTCAAACTCAGATGGCGTAATTGCCACCGTAAGCAGTAGGTAACGCCGCCAACGGATCGGTTCACCCTAAACAGCAAGCCTTACCGCGAGCTTAACGCATGATTCACCGATTTGATGGCGAAAATGAGGCCTTTCAAGGCTTTTCGGCGAAAAATGCGCGGCTTCACGCCAACGAAAGGCTCAAATATGTGACGCCTTCGAGCGGATTGTCGTAATAGGGCGGCGTTTCCCTGAATCCCATGTCGGCATAGAGCGCGCGCGCCGCATGCAGATGCTTGAGCGTATCGAGGCAAATTTCGCCGTAGCCGGCACCTCTCGCCTCGGTGACCAAGCGTTCGGCCAAGGCGCGTCCGAGTCCGTGGCCGCGCCAGCGGTCGCGCACGTAGAGCCGCTTCATTTCGCAAAGCGCGTCGGATAGCGGACGCAGCCCGACGCAGCCGACCAAGGCTTCGCTGCCCTGTTCGCGTACCAAATAAAGCCGGCCCTTCGGCGGCGCATAGAAACCGGGCAGGCCGGCCAGCTCCGCCTCGAAATCCTGAAAGCAGAGATCGACCCCGAGCCATTGCTGGTACTCGCGGAACAACTCGCGCACGCTGTCCATGTCGCCGGCGCCCTCGGCGGCGCGGATGACGAAGCCGTCGATCGCCTGCAGCTCGGTCATGGCAGCGTTAGCCTGCCTTCGATCACCAGCACGGCGCGGCCGGCGATTTCCGTCCGGTCGCCG
>JAYNJY010000461.1:0-1615 GCA_038110665.1 Rhodospirillaceae bacterium
GCTCAGGCGCCTGACGCTGCCCTACCTGGTGCTTTACGGTCTTGGCACCATCGTCGGCGCCGGCATCTACGTGCTCGTCGGTAAGGTCGCCGGGCGTGCCGGCATGTTGGCGCCGATATCGTTCGCGCTTGCCGCCGCGCTGGCACTGACCGCCGCCGCGGCTTATGCCGAGATGTCGTCCAGGTTTCCGAAGACGGCGGCGGAGACGGTTTTCGTGCGCGAGAGGCTCGGCATAGTGCCGCTCGCGGTCGTCGCCGGCGTCTGTGTGCTGATCACCGGCATGGTGTCGTCGGCCGCCCTCGCGGTCGGCTTCGCCGGCTATTTCCGGAGATTGGTGGATCTGCCGCACGCCGTGCTCGTCGCCGGCGTGCTCGCGCTGCTGGTCGGGCTGGCGATCTGGGGGATCAAGGAATCGGCGCTCGCCTCCGCCGTCATCACCTGCATCGAGGTCGGCGGCCTGGTGTTGGTGGTCGCCGCCGGCGCCGGCGAATTGCGCCACCTGCCGGAACGGTTGCCGGAATTGACGCCGGGGCTCGGCGCGACCGAGTGGACCGGCATCGTCGGCGGCATCTTCCTCGCCTTCTTCGCCTTAATCGGCTTCGAGGACATGGTCAACGTCGCCGAGGAGTTCGAGGACGCGCCCCGGACCATGCCGCGCGCCATCGCCATCACCATGGGCCTCGCCATCGTGCTCTACATTGCCGTCGCCGTCGTCGCCACGTCGCTGGTCGGCTGCGTGGTACTGGCGCTGGCGCTCTCGATAGACGTCGAGACCCTGGCGCAGTTCACCACGGTGTTCACGCTCAGCATCGTCACGCTGGTCAATGCGTCGCTGAGGCGGCTCAAGGGGCGCGACCCGAGCCCACCACCGGGCGGCATCGCGCTGCCGCGCTGGCTGCCCGGGACCGGCGCCGTGGTCTCGGCGCTGTTCGCGGTGCTGACGGCGCTCGACCTTGCCGGCCGGCTCTAGTTGTAGGACCTGGCCGCCTTCAGGCAGTCGCGGCGGAAATGGTCGGCCTGGACGCGTTCGCGCTCTTCCTGCATCCAGGCGGCTTCCTTGAGCGCGACGAGGGCGGGATGCTTGTCGGCCTCGCTCTCGGCGATCTGGCGGTCGAGCTCGGCGACGGCGGCCTTCAGGTTGGCGTCGATCGCCGCCAGCATGGCTGCGTAGTCGCCCTCGCAGGTCGCTGGCGTGAGGCCGGACTGCGCGCGGACGGCGCCAGTGCCGAAGACCAGCGCGCCGGCCAGGACGACGACGATGAGGCGGTGCCGAATCAGCGGGTCGGCACCGGCTCGGGGCCGGAGTAGTCGTAGAAGCCGCGGTCGGTCTTGCGGCCGAGCCAGCCGGCCTCGACGTACTTCACCAGCAGCGGACAGGGCCGATACTTGGTGTCGGCGAGGCCCTCGTGCAGCACGTGCATGACGGCCAGGCAGGTGTCGAGCCCGATGAAGTCGGCCAGTTCGAGCGGCCCCATCGGGTGGTTGGTGCCGAGCTTCATGGCGGTGTCGATGGCGGCGACGGAGCCGACGCCCTCGTAGAGGGTGTAGACCGCCTCGTTAATCATCGGCAGCAGGATGCGGTTGACGATGAAGGCCGGGAAGTCCTCGGCGTTGA
>JAYNJY010000462.1:0-273 GCA_038110665.1 Rhodospirillaceae bacterium
ATCAGGGCGTCGGCCAAGCCTGTGACGCCGAGGCCGATGCGGCGCTTGGCCTTGGCCTCGTGCAGTTGCGCGTCGAGCGGAAAGTTGGAGACGTCGATGACGTTGTCCATCATCCTGACCGCCGTCGCCACCAGTTCTTCGAAGGCATCAAGATCGATGCCGGCGTCCTCGGTGAACGGATTTTCAACCAGCCGCGCCAGGTTGATCGAGCTCAGCAGGCAGGCGCCGTAGGGCGGCAGCGGCTGCTCGCCGCAGGGGTTGGTGGCGTGGATG
>JAYNJY010000462.1:283-1353 GCA_038110665.1 Rhodospirillaceae bacterium
GGCGAGATAGGCGTCACGGTCGAACAGCGCGAAGGCGCCCTTTTCCTTGGCCAGATCGACGGAGGCGAGATAGGCCGCGCGCTGCAGCCGCCGGAGCCAGGTTTCGGTCAACTGCACGGCGCGCGCGCCGCCGTAGCGCGCGCCGCACATGATCAGCGCGTCGGCGAGGCCGGTGACGCCGAGGCCGATGCGGCGCTTGGCCTTGGCCTCGTGCGCCTGGGCGTCGAGCGGGAAGTTGGAGACTTCGATGACGTTGTCCATCATGCGGACCGCGGTCGCGACCAGCGCGTCGAGGGCGTCCAGGTCGATGCCGGCGTCGTCACTGAACGGCTGCTCGACCAGGCGGGCCAGGTTGATCGAACTCAACAGGCAGGCGCCATAGGGCGGCAGCGGCTGTTCGCCGCAGGGATTGGTGGCGTGGATGGTCTCGCAGTAGGCGAGGTTGTTGCGCGCGTTGATGCGGTCGATGAAGATCACGCCCGGCTCGGCGTAGGCGTAGGTCGCGCGCATGATCTTGTCCCAAAGCTCGCGCGCCGGCAGCGACTTGTAGGTGGTGCCGCCGAAGGTCAGCTCCCACGGCGCGTCGGCCTTGACCGCTTCCATGAACTTGTCGGTGACCAGCACCGAGAGATTGAACATGCGCAGCCGGCCGGGCTCGCGCTTGGCCTCGATGAAGGCCTCGATGTCGGGGTGGTCGCAGCGCAGCACCGCCATCATCGCGCCGCGCCGCGAACCGGCGCTCATGATGGTGCGGCACATGGCGTCCCAGACGTCCATGAACGACAGCGGGCCGGACGCGTCGGCGCCGACGCCCCGCACGGGCGCGCCCTTCGGCCGCAGGGTCGAGAAGTCGTAACCGATGCCGCCCCCTTGCTGCATGGTAAGGGCCGCTTCCTTCAGGTGCTCGAAGATGCCGGCCATGTCGTCCGGCACGTCGCCCATGACGAAGCAGTTGAACAGCGTGACGCGGCGGCTGGCGCCGGCGCCCGACAGGATGCGTCCGGCCGGCAGGAACATGAAGCCGTCCATGGCGTCGAAGAACGTGTCCTCCCACGCCGCCGGGTCCGTTT
>JAYNJY010000462.1:1363-1611 GCA_038110665.1 Rhodospirillaceae bacterium
CTAACGGGCGATCTTGTTGGTGCGGAACATGGCGGCCCCGCCGTCCTTGAACGAAAGCGGCCCCGAGGCGGCGGCGCCGACGCGCTTCACGGGCGCGCCCTTCGGCCGCAGCGTCGAGAAGTCGTAGCCGATGCCGCCGCCCTGTTGCATGGTCAGCGCCGCTTCCTTGAGCCCGTCGAAGATGCCGGACATGTCGTCGGGGATGTCGCCCATGACGAAACAATTGAACAGCGTGACGTTGCGCTTGG
>JAYNJY010000463.1:0-1604 GCA_038110665.1 Rhodospirillaceae bacterium
CCACTACATGTGGTGTAATTTTCGACTGCCTTGGACGTTGGTGCCGATGCGCGCGGCAACTCGGAACGGCGCTGTTTCTTGTGGCCGCAATGGCGTTGCCCGCGCTGGCGATGGAGCGCGCGACGGTCGAAATCGAGGCCGGCGGGGCGCGTCACCTGTTCCTCGTCGAACTCGCCCTGACCGACCCCGAACGTGAGCGCGGCTTGATGGAGCGCAAGACGCTGCCGCTCAATACCGGCATGGTGTTCGTGTTCGAGCTTGAAGAGCCGGTGAATATGTGGATGAAGAACACCTACGTACCGCTCGACATGATTTTCGCCGGCGCGGACGGACGCGTGGTCTCCATCGCGCCGCGGACCGAACCAATGTCGCTTCGCATCATATCGTCGGGCCGGCCGGCGAAAATGGTGCTCGAGGTCCGCGCCGGTACTGCCGAGCGCCTCGGCATCCGCGTCGGCGACCGGTTGATCCTCAAGCGCTGACGAGACGGGAAATGGTTGCGGCGGTCTCCAGCGAGGGCATTTCCACCAGTTATCGCCGCTGGCTACTGCTCGGGATCGTGGTCACCACCCAAACGCTCTATTCCATGACAATCCTCGTCGTCAGTGTCGTGTTGCCGCAGATGCAGGGCAGTCTCTCGGCGACGCCCGACCAGATTTCCTGGGCGATGACCGCCAATATCCTTGCCACCGCCGTGGTGACGCCCTTGAGCGGCTGGCTGTCGGGCCGTTTCGGTTGGCGCAACATCATGCTGTTTTCGCTCGCCGGCTTCACCATCTCGACCGTGCTCTGCGGCCAGGCCAGCTCGCTCGAAAGCCTAGTCGTCTACCGCGCGCTGCAGGGCGGCAGCGGGGCGCCGATGACGCCGCTGGCGCAGGCCATCATCCTCAGCACCTTCCCAAAGCGCGAACACGGCCTGGCAACGTCGTTGTTCGGCATGGGCGTGGTCATCGGTCCGATCCTGGGCCCCATCTACGGCGGCTACCTCAGTGAGATCTACGATTGGCGCTGGGCCTTCTACATGATCGTGCCGCTCGCGATGGCCGGCTGGATCGGCCTTTGGACGATGCTGCACGACGGCGGCCGCCAGGAGCGCATCCAGTTCGCCTGGACCGGCTTTCTCAGCCTTGCGGTGGCGCTCGCCTGCCTGCAGCTAATTCTTGACCGCGGTCAACGTCAGGATTGGTTCTATTCTAACGAGATCACGACGGAAACCGTGATCGGCGTGTTCGCCTTCGCGGTCTACATATCGCACAGCCTGCTGGCGCGCACGCCGCTGCTCAACCTGCGCTTCCTATTGAACCGCAACTACGGGCTCGGCCTGATCATCGTGACGGTCTACGGTATGCTCAACTTCACGCCCATGGTGATGCTACCGCCAATGTTGAAGAACCTGGGCGGCTACCCCGACTCGATCATCGGCATCCTGCTCGCCGGGCGCGGCGCCGGCGGCGTGGTCGGGTTCTTCCTGGCGAACTGGATCGCGCGCGTCGATCACCGCGTCGGCATGGCGCTGGGGTTCCTGCTGCAGGCGTGGTCGGGCTGGGTGATGACCACCTTCAGCATGGACGTCACCATGTTCGACGTGATGACCGCGAGCGTGG
>JAYNJY010000464.1:0-1598 GCA_038110665.1 Rhodospirillaceae bacterium
GCGCGCGGCGGCGTCGGCGCGGTGATGGGCTCGAAGAAGGTCAAGGCCATCGTCGCCGACCAAGTCAAGATGCCGACCTTCCACGACCGTAAGAGCCTGATGGGCAAGATCAGGGCCTATACCGCGCTCTTGAAGGAAGACGCCGCGATCCAAAACCTCGGTCTGCGCGGCACCGCCATGGTTGCCGACATCACCAACGTCACCGGCGGCCTGCCGGTGCGCAACTTCTCCGCCGGCCGGCTGGTCGAACCCGGCCAGGAAACGCTCAAGCTCGGCGGCGACTTCATCCGCGAGCAGAACCTGGCGCGCGGCGGCGAGACCACGCACGCCTGCATGCCGGGTTGCATGATCCAGTGCTCCAACGTCTACGCCGACAAGGACGGCAAGGAAATCGTCTCGCCGATGGAATACGAGACCATCGGCTTGCTCGGCACCAACTGCGGCCTGACCGAGCCCGACGACCTCGCCTACCTGAACGCCACCGCCAACGACCTTGCCATCGACACCATCGAGGCAGGCGCCTTGATCGCCATCCTGATGGACATCGGCCAGGCCGAGTTCGGCGACAAGGAGTTCATGGCCAAGGTCCTGGACGACATCGCCAAGGGCAACGAACGCGGCCGCCTTTTGGCCCAGGGCACGGCCCGCGTCGGCGCGCATTTCAAGGCCAAGCGCGTGCCGGTGATCAAGGGCCAGGCGATCAGCGCCTATGACCCGCGCGTGGTCGAGGTCACCTGCGTTTCCATGATGACGACCGCCCAGGGCGCCGATCACACCACCGGCAACCTGCCGGCCTACACCGGCCGCGAGGACCCGGTCGAAAAGCTGGTCGAGATGAGCCTCGACGTGCAGGTCAACTGCGCCGCCGGCGATTCCATCGGGCTTTGCGTGTTCGGCCGCTCCGTCACCAACATCAACCACCCGCTCATCATCGGCGCCTTGAACGACGCCTGCGGCACCGATCTCCCGGCCGACTTCCTGCGCCGCTTGGGCCGCGAGACGCTGGAACTGGAGGAAGCCTTCAACAAGGCCGCCGGCTTCACGGAGGCCGACGACGAGCTACCCGCGTTCTTCTACGAGGAAGCGCTGCCACCGACCAACAACAAGGCGCGCCCGCACGCCGCCGAGGTCAACAAGCTGCGCCATGCCTGGCTCGCCGAGGCCGCCGCCAAGGCCGGCGACAAGACCAGCGGCAAGGCGAGCGCCGAGGCCCGCACCGGCGCCTGACGCATTCGAGCTGACGGGCGCCCTTTCGCAAGGGCGCCCGCGCAACCTCCCTCCACTCAGCAGAAGAAGTCGAGCGACTGCCCGAGCTTGCGGGTAAGGCCGTCACCGCCGGCGGCCGGCAGCAGCCGGGCGAAGACTTCGGTGGTCTTCGGCCCGATCCAGCCGTCCTCCTTGAGCGGCGCGAAACCGTCGCCCAGGTGCCGCCGCCCGAGATCGTTGATCGCCATTTGCAGGCCGAAGCCTTCCGGTGTCGATTGGGGCGTCGATCGGCCATCTAACCTGCCCCCACGAACGATACCAAGTTTTAAGTTAGAACTGGCTGCGAAGGGAAGGCCCGATTTGGCCGTAGTCCCTGTGTAACGAAGGCCGGA
>JAYNJY010000465.1:0-523 GCA_038110665.1 Rhodospirillaceae bacterium
TTCAGCCCGTCGAACACGAACTGCACCGCGAGCGCGGTCAGCAGGACGCCGAAGATGCGCGAAATTACCTGCAATCCAGTAACGCCCAACAGCTTCTGCACCTGGGTCGCGATCAACAGCAGCAAGAAGCTGATCAGGATCACCGTCAGCATGGCGCCGATCACCGCGGCGCCGAGCGCGATGTCGCCGTGCGTGCGGCCCATCAGCAGTACCGCCGCGCCCATGGCGCCGGGCCCGGCGATCAAGGGCGCGGTGAGCGGGAACACCGAGACGTCCTCCTTGTTTTCGGCCTCGCGTGTTTCCTACTCGGTCGCGGTGGTGGCGCCGTCCGGCTCTGCGAACACCATCCTGATGCCGATCAGCAATAGCAGGATGCCGCCGGCGGTTTTCAGCGCCGGCAGCGTAATGCCCATGTAGGTCAGCACGTTGTTGCCGAACAGCAGGAACGCCATCAGGATCGCGGCCGCGATGACGCAGCCCTCGAGCGCCATGCGCCGGCGCCGGGCCGGCTACGCGTTGACCG
>JAYNJY010000465.1:533-1593 GCA_038110665.1 Rhodospirillaceae bacterium
GCATAGATCGCCGCCACGTCCACCGGTCCCATGGTGGCGAAGAAGGTGGTGAAGGCGATCAGCGCGGTCTCGAACAGGTTTTCCGGCATGTCTCCCCCAGGCATTCCGTTCATGGTCTTGCCTGGAGGCGATACTAGGCCAATTGAGCGCAAAGGAAAACCGGGGCTCTCGCGAGCCCCGGTTGATCGTTCGACAGTCGGGCGAGCCCGCCTTGCGGTGAGACCTGGCTTAGAAGGCGAGCAGGGTCTGGAACATCAGCGCATCGATGTCGTTGTAATCAGTGCTGGCGGGGTCGTCCAAGGTGTGCTTGCCGCAGGTCAGGGACATCTCGGAGCCGATGCTTTCCAGCTTCTGGACGACACCGACGTAGAAGGTGTCCATTTCGAAGCCGGCATTCGCGACGTCTTCGGCGCGGTAGAACTCCACGAAGAAGTGGGTGCTGCCGAGGCTGGAGAGCTTGGCGGCATAGTCGCCGCTGACCATCCAAACCTTGGTCTTCAGGCCGGTGTTTTCGCCGTGCTGGCCGCCGTAGTTGGCACGGAGGCTGATGCCGCTGGCATGCGCCACCGTACCGGAGACGCCCCACAGCTTGCCGCCTGTACCACCTTTCTGGTTGGCGAAGAACGCCGCGCCGGCAACGTCGAGACCGGCGATCTTGCCGCTGTACCGAGCCGCGACGTCCCATGCGCCGTTACCGAGGTGCGACGTGGCGACGGTGAACCCGGCGAAGGTCGGGGTGTAGTAGCGGATGACGTCGGTGAGATCGAGGCCGTCGAGCACCGACGGCTGGGCCGCCGCGGTGAAGCCGGTGAAGGCCCCGTTCGCGCCGGTCGTGAACCGGATCGAGCCAAGCATGGTGTTGCCGCTGAGGACAGTAGCACTGGCGCCGCCGAGCGTCGTTTCCATCGTGCCGTCGGAAGCGGACGACGTCTGACCGAGGCTGACGGTACCCATCGATTTGTGGGTCATCGACACGAAGTGGTGACGAATGCCGAAGGTCGTGGTGTTGGTCGACGGGTCGTTGCCGGTGGTCGAACCGAAGTTGAAGTCGTCGTTCGAC
>JAYNJY010000466.1:0-183 GCA_038110665.1 Rhodospirillaceae bacterium
CTGTTCGTCTGTCTCGGCAACATCTGCCGTTCGCCGACCGCCGAGGGTGTGTTCCGCACGCTCGTCGCGGGCGAGGGCCTGGCAGATCGCATCGAAATCGATTCGGCCGGCACCTCCGATTGGCACATCGGCGAGCCGCCCGACCGGCGCGGCCAGGAGGCGGCCAAGCGCCGCGGCTACGAC
>JAYNJY010000466.1:193-1587 GCA_038110665.1 Rhodospirillaceae bacterium
CGTGGTCAAGGTTCTGTTCGTCTGTCTCGGCAACATCTGCCGTTCGCCGACGGCCGAGGGTGTGTTCCGCGCGCTCGTCGAGGACGCCGGTCTCGGCGGCGTGGTCGAGGTCGACTCGGCCGGCACGTCCGACTGGCACATCGGCGAGCCGCCCGACCAGCGCGGCACCGAGGCGGCCAGGCGGCGCGGCTACGACCTTTCGAACTTGCGCGCGCGTCAGGTCAAGGCGGGCGACTTCGACCGCTTCGACTACGTCATCGCCATGGACCAGGCGAACCTGGCCAAACTGTCGGCGCTGGCGCCGGTCGGAACCGGGGAAAAGCTGTCGCTGTTCCTCGCCTTCGCGCCCGAAATCGGCAAGCGCGAGGTGCCCGATCCCTACTACGGGGGCCCGCAGGACTTCGACGACGTGCTCGACATGATCGAGGTGGCGTCGAGGGGCCTGCTCGCCGACATCTGCGCGCGCCACCTCTGACGTGCGCGCCGACATCGCAGATCTCATCGAACGGGTGACGGGCAGACGGCCGAGCGCCATGCGCCCGCTCAGCGGGGGTTGCGTCGCCGACGTCGTGCGCGTCTCGCTCGCCGGCGGTGGCGATGTCGTCGCCAAGCTCGGCGACGCCGGCAGCGGCTTGGCGCTCGAAGGCTTCATGCTCGAATACCTGGCCGCGCATTCCGGCCTGCCGGTGCCGGCGGTGCTGCATGCGTCGGACGCCATGCTGCTGCTCGAATACCTGCCGTCCGACGGACGCATCGATGGCAAGGCGGAAATCCACGCCGCCAATCTGGTCGCCGCGCTGCACGACGTCACGACCGAGCGTTTCGGTTTCGGGCGCGACACCGTGATCGGCGGGCTCGCGCAGCCCAATCCGTGGACGGAAAGCTGGCGCGATTTCTTCCGCGACCGGCGCCTCTTGCACATGGCGGGCGAGGCGACGGCGGCGGGCCGGCTGCCGGCGGCGACGATGCACCGGATCGACCGGCTGGCCGGGCGCCTGCCGGAGTGGATCGACGATGGGGCGGCGCCGTCGCTGGTGCACGGCGACATGTGGGGCGGCAACGTGCTGGTCGTCGAAGGGCGCGTCACCGGCTTCATCGACCCCGCGATACACTACGCCGACGCCGAGATCGAGCTTGCCTTCACGACGCTGTTCAATACTTTCTCCGACACCTTCTTCGCGCGCTACCGCGAGCACCGGGCGATCCGGCCCGGCTTCTTCGAGGCCAGGCGCGATCTCTACAACCTCTATCCGCTGCTGGTGCACGTGCGGCTGTTCGGCGGATCCTACGTCGGTTCGGTCGGCCGGACCCTGGAGCGCTTCGGATGCTGATCATCTTCGACTGCGACGGCGTGCTGGTCGACAGCGAACCGCTCGCCAACCAGGTGCTGGCCG
>JAYNJY010000467.1:0-1565 GCA_038110665.1 Rhodospirillaceae bacterium
GGTTGATATCATCGCCGAACAGCTTGCCGGCGCTCTTCCTCAGGCTGTCTTCGTAACTGTCGGCCGAAGCGCGCTCGCGCGAGACCCCTTCACAGGCGGTAAGCCCGATCAGGGCGAACACGGCGGCGAGCCGAAGGATTCGATTGGCGTTCATGGTTTCGGTTCCAGTTCCCGCGGCCCATCAACACGGTGCTGTCGTTATGGATTCATGTATTTCATAAGCAGAGAATCGGGCACAAAAAAACAGGGCGGCAGAAAACTGCCGCCCTGCTTTACGTTCGAAGCTGTAAGCCAGCTTAGAAGGAGAACAGGTTGGTGAGCATGAACGCCGTACCGTCGTTGTCGGTCGTCGTGCCAACACCCGTCGGCGTGACGGTGGCAATCGAACCGGTCCGGGTGCCGCCGATGTTCTGGTGGTCGAGCCACTCGATGTCCGCACGCAGCAACCAGCCCGGCGCCACATTGTAGCCCGCACCCAGGCCGAAGCGCGTGACTTCGGTCGTGCGTGCGGCAGACGGCGACGTGCTGGTGTTGTTCTTCTCGGCCGTCAGGTACCAGGCGCTGATGCCCCACGGGCCAGCCCCGTAGCCAACACCGACCGACCACTGGGTGCCCTGGTCGGCGCCGAGACGCGCGTTGGCCGAAGTCAGGCCCGTATCGCCGTAGTCGCGGTAGTGCGCGCCGATGGTGAAGCCGGCGAAGTCGACCCTACCGCCGATGCCGAGGATCTCGAGATCCTCTTCAACATGAGACGCGCCCGACGCGCTCTCGCCTTCGCCCCACTGGTAGCCGATCGAGAAACCGACACCCACTTCGTCGAACTTGCCGGCGTAGTTGACGCCGATGTCCATGACGTTATTCCAGTCACCGTCATTGTCGGTGTCGAGGGTTGCGGGCTGGCCCGAAATCTCACCGGTGTCCGGCGTCAGCGAGGCGCCGATCTGGAAGCCCTCGAAACGCGGCGAGAAGTAGACCACCTTCGTCTCGTCGTTGGTCGTCAGCGGCTGCCAGTCCGCACGCATGTTGAGCGTCTCGCCCCCGAGCGTGCCCCAGTTGGAGGGCATGGCGAGGCCGCCGATCGGACCGCCCCAGCCCTTGTGCGCGTTCCACGAACCGACCTGCATAACGTTCGTCGCGTCGTCCTGGTCGCCCATTTCGATGCGGCCCCAGACCTCGCTGTCGATGAACGCCCAGACCTCGTCGGCAACCGTCGTGTCGCCGCCACCGGCGTTGAACTCGATGCTGACGCCGTACTTGATGCCGTTGTCGGCGGTGTTCGACGCATTGACGTGGACTTCGGTCTCGTTGACGTTGAAGTTGTAGCCACGACCCCGACCCGCAGAGCGGTCCTGATCCTTCAGGTTAACGCTGAAAATAACAGCGCCGGCAAGGCTAACGGCCATATCGTCCTTCGACCCGACGGTGCCGGCGCTTGCCGGTGCGGCCAGAAGGGCTGCGCCAACCAGAGCCGTGCTGGCAAGAAGTGATTTTTTCATCGCGATTGATCCTCCATGATCATGAAATGACGTCCGCGGTGCCGCTTGTGCCGGGGCTCTGGATCCCCG
>JAYNJY010000468.1:0-727 GCA_038110665.1 Rhodospirillaceae bacterium
ACGACCACTTCGCGCTTCACGACGACCCGGCGGGGCGGCTGCTGGACGACGTAGACCGGGCTGTCGGAGCCGAGCCCCGGCGGACGGCGGACGAATCCGATGGTCTGTTCCGCTTGCAGCTAGAACGCGCCGCTGGCGCCGCCCGCCGCAGTGCCGCGCACCGGAACGTCGAGCGGCTGGCGGCGCAGTGCCGTCGGCCAGGAAGGCGGTCTGAAGATATCGGTCGGCATGCAGCCGAGCGCGCCGGCCAAGCGGTCGAGCCATTCGACGGTCAACCGCCGCCGGCCGCGCTCGAGCAGGCTGATCATCTGGTTCGAGGTGCCGACGCGGCGGGCCAACTCCTCCTGGGACCATCCCAGGTTCGTGCGCAGCGTCTTGATGCCGTTGGCCATGCGTGCGGTCTTCGATTTGATCATCGGCTGGAAGTCTTCGATATCAATCCAACAAATTGTTGGAATGTTGTGAAATTGTATTATATTATTTAATTACATCTAAAGCGAGTTTTTTGAGGCGCCCGAGCACATGTCCAGCGTTGACGGAGACAAGACCTTGCGCGGCTGTCGTTCCACCGGCGCGGAGGATCCGCAGCCGGTCGACGTGCACGTCGGCAACAGGATCAGGTTGCGCCCCGCCTGCTCGGCATGAGTCAGTCGGCCGTGGCCAGGGCTGTCGGGATATCGTCTCAGCAGCTGCAAAAGTACGAGAGCGGCGCCAATCGGGTCGGCGC
>JAYNJY010000468.1:737-1563 GCA_038110665.1 Rhodospirillaceae bacterium
CGACTCGACCTCGTAGACCTGCTCGAGGAAGGTGCTCGGCGTCGCGCCGAGCGCTTTCTTCCGCGGTCTCGACGGCGAGGATGGCGGCCATCCGGAAGGTGCCGGTGCGCTCGACGCCGAAGGCTTGCGTATCGTTGCCGGTTGGCAGTCCATTCCCGACGATCGCCTGCGCCGGGCGATCGCCGGCCTGATCACGGCCGCGCGCGCGACGAAGACCCGCAGCTGAACGGAGCCGGCGCCACTCGGGCAATAAAAAACCAGCCGAACATTCCCCCGCCGATGGGCGGGGGAATGTCCTTGAGCTGGCTACGAAACCAACCGCTTCGGGTGCCGGATCAGCTGCCCTGGTCGGTTTTCGGAGTCTGTTTGGTCTGCCCGTCGGCGATGCTCGGGCTGCCGGTGCTGGCAGTCTTCGCCTTGTGACCGCTGAAGCACTCAGCGGCAACCGGGCTCGCCGCGACCGCAAGGCCGAGGGCGAAAGTAACAACGAGGCCGTAGATGAAAGAACGCATCATGCATCCTCCATGTTACAACCGCGAGAATGTTAGCACGGTGCCGCCGCGTCATGGTTAATTTTTTATTACCGGGGCGAAGAATCGCCACTCACCGTGGCCAACAAGAGGCAAAGAAAATGTCTATGAACAGGTTGTCCAGATTTACCGGAATGCTGCTCGGCAGCGCCGTCGGCTTGGCGCTCGGGGCCTACGGGGCGAGCGAAGTCGTCGCCTCGGGCCTGAGGTGCTTCTTCCCTTAGGAAGGCGCCTCAAGCCAGGTTTCGGCCGAAACTCAGGCCGCTTCCAGCGGCGGTAGCTGCAGGGGCCGGCCG
>JAYNJY010000469.1:0-1553 GCA_038110665.1 Rhodospirillaceae bacterium
GACGACGACGTTCGGCAAGGTCGCCGCTGTCGCCGCCAAACAGCCGGTGCCGGAAAAGGTAAAACTCAAGGGCCCGAAAGACTGGACCATCGCCGGCAAGCCGATGAAGCGGCTGGATACGGCGGACAAGCTGACCGGCAAGCAGGTTTACGGCATCGACGTCAAGCTACCGGGCATGGTCAACGCAGCAATCCGGCAGTATCCGCTTTTCGGTGCGACGCTGAAATCCTTTGACGCATCGAAGGCGCAGTCCATGCCGGGCGTGAAGAAGGTTCTCGCCGTCGGCGGCAACGCCGTCGCCGTCGTCGCCGATACGTGGTGGCAGGCGAAGACCGCGCTTGATGCGGTCGAAACTCAGTGGGATGACGGCCCGCACGCCAGGGTCGACAGCGCCGACATCGCGGCCATGGTCCGTGAAGGGCTCGACGCAAAAGACGCGTTCGTCGGCAACAAGGTCGGCGACGCCAAAGCCGCCATCGCGAAATCGCCCAAACGCATCGAAGCGACATATTCGTATCCGTTCCAGCACCACGCGACGATGGAGCCGATGAACGCGACGGCGGTATGGACTCCCGAAAAATGCGACGTGTGGTGCCCGACCCAATCGGCGGAAAGCGCGCTTCAGGTGGTCGCCAAGGCCGCCGAGCTCGACCCCGCGTTCTGCACCATCCACCGCATGCACCTGGGCGGCGGGTTCGGCCGCCGGGGAGCGGGGCCGATCCACGATTACGCCACCCAGGCGGTCGAAATCGCCAAGGCCATGCCGGGCACGCCGGTGAAGCTATTGTGGTCGCGCGAAGAAGACATGACCCACGGCGCCTATCACCCGGTGACGCAATGCCGGCTCAGCGCCGGGCTTGACGAAAACGGCGACATCACCGGCCTGCACGTGCGCATTTCCGGCCAGTCGATTTTGGCCGGGATCATGCCGGGCCGGCTCAAGAACGGGATGGACATCGTCACCTTCCAGTGCCTGTTGCCCAAGGGCGATCACGCGATCAGCTATGACTTCCCGAATCTGCTGGTCGATCACGCCATGCGCAATCCGCACCTGCGGCCGGGTTTCTGGCGGGGCGTCAACGCCAACCACAATGTCATCTATCTGGAAAGTTTCATGGATGAACTGGCGAAGGCGGCCGGGCAGGACCCGCTCGCCTTCCGGCTCAAATACATGGCGAAGTATCCGAAGAACCAGGCGGTGTTGAAGGCGGTTGCCGAAAAAGCCGGTTGGGGCACGCCTGCGCCCAAGGGCGTGTTCCGCGGGCTCGCCCACTGCAAGGCATTTGCGAGCTACGTCGCCGCCTGCGCCGAGGTGTCGGTGTCCGATGGCGGCATGGTCAAGATCCACCGCATCGTCGCGGCGACGGACACGGGCCATGCGGTCAACCCACAGCAAATCGAAGCCCAGGTCGAAGGCTCCTTCGTCTACGGGCTGTCGGCCATGCTCATGGGCGAATGCACGGTCAAGGCGGGCCGCGTCGAACAACAAAACTTCGACCGTTACGAAGTCATGCGGATCAAGGACATGCCCAAGGTCGAAACCACGGTGATGC
>JAYNJY010000470.1:0-1536 GCA_038110665.1 Rhodospirillaceae bacterium
ACGGCGTGAACGATGGGATCGGAGAGAACATCACCGAGCGGGGGCTCGCCGGCAAAGGCATCGGTGCGGAGAATTCGGTTTTCGTCGGTCATGTCTCGGCACCTCCTCGATGGTTCGAAGCGGAAGATACCGCGCCAATGTGACGCGATCGTGGCGAGGATATGAAATCTTCCGGGTAAGCTGCGGTCAGGAACCGGAAACCGGCAGCCGGGCGGCGCCGACGATGCGGCGGCTGTCCTGCATCTGGATCAGGACGGCGCAGGCCTCGCCGCCGTCCTTGTCTTGTGGCAAGGCGATCTGGATGGTCTTGGCCTCGCCGCGCCACAGCGCCACCGGCGCCATCTTGCGGACCACGTTGTGGTAGCTGAGCATGTTGCCGCCGTTCTCGCCGCGCTTGATCTTGACGTCGTGCTTGCGGTCGAAATAGACGGCGACGACCTCGGCCGCGCCCTCGAGCTGGCTCGCCGGCAGGACCACCTCGGCGCCGGCACCGGTGCGCTTGAGCTCGACCGCGACGTGGGTGTCGGCGCTCGCCTTCTCGATCAGGCCCTTGATCTCGTTTTCGTTCGATCCGACCGCCTGATAGGCGCCGTCGACGACCATCTGCGGCGTGTAGACGTACTTGAGCTGGAAGCGCGCGGCGTAGCCGCGCTGGCGATTGCCGTTGGCCGGCTTGGCGAAGGCGTCCTTCCAGCCGATGTAATCCCAATAGTCGACGTGGACGGAAAGCGGCAGCAGATCGTCACGCTTCGCCAGCACGCCGAGCAAGCGGTCCGCCGCCGGACAGGACGAGCAGCCCTGCGAGGTGAACAGCTCGACCACGGTGAGCGGTTTTTCGGCGGCCGCGGCCGGTCCCGATTGGCCAAGGGCGGCGACGGCAAGCGCGGCGAGGGGGGTGCGTGTGATCCTGTGCATGACCCTGCCTAGCGCGAAGCGGTGCAGCGACGCCAATCACATCGAGGTGATTTCGAGGTGATGGCGCCGCCTACCGGAAACGAGTCACGCATACGTGAACGGCCGTGCGGGCCGCGACGGCTCACGCCGCCTTGCGCAGGTTGCCGAGCACGAACTGCAGGATGCCGCCAGCGAGGTAGTAGTCGACCTCGTCGAGCGTGTCGATGCGGCAGAGCAGCGTGGTCTCCTGGGTCGAGCCGTCCTTGCGGTGGATGCGCAGCGTCACGTCCATGCGCGGCGTGATGCCGCCGGCGAGGCCGACCAGGTCGAAAGTCTCGGTGCCGTCGAGGTTCAGCGTCTTGCGGCTCTCGCCGTTCTTAAACACCAGCGGCAGCACACCCATGCCGACCAGGTTCGAGCGGTGAATGCGCTCGAAGCTCTCGACGATGACGGCGCCGATACCGAGCAGGCGCGTGCCCTTGGCCGCCCAGTCTCGGCTCGAGCCGGTACCGTACTCGGTGCCGCCGAACACCAACAGCGGCACGCCCTCTTCCTTGTACTTCATGGCCGCATCGTAGATCGACATGACCTCGCCCGAGGGCTGGTGCGTGGTCACGCCGCCTTCGGTGCCCGGCGCCATCT
>JAYNJY010000471.1:0-1531 GCA_038110665.1 Rhodospirillaceae bacterium
CTGGCCGGAATAGGGCAGGCCGTAGCCGAACGGCGTGCGTTCGAACCGCGCCCACAGGCCGCGCCGGTTGGGCACGACGACGATCAGCCGGCCGCTGCCGGCGAGCACCCGCCAGGCCTCGCGGAGCAGCGGCCGAACCCGCTCCGAGTATTCGAGCGCGTGGACCAGGATCACCCGGTCCATGCTCAGGTCGTCGAACGGCAGCGACAGCTCGTCGACCAGGGTGGTCAGGCCGGGGCCGTCGGCCGGCCAGTGCAGCACGCCCTGGGGTGCGGGCATGGCGGCGATGACCCGGCCCGAACGCTCGCGCATGGCGGCCAGGTAGGGTAGCGCGTAGCCGAGGCCGAGTACGCTCATGCCCTTCATCTTCGGCCACATGCGCGCCAGCCGCGCGTTGATCACGCGCTGGCACTGGCGGCCCATGGGGGTCGCGTAGAAATCCCGGATATCGACGACATCGCGCCACATGAGCCGAAGCTTACACCGCGGCGCGGCGCTTGCCAGCCCGCGTCGGGCTTTCTTCGCCTGCGTCGTGTTGTTAGGATTCCGCCGCCGGCGCCGGGTGAGGCCGGGAACCACGAATTTTGGAAGGCCTTTTCATGCAGCTCTACAACGTGCCGACGTCGCCCTACGGGCGCAAGGTGATGGTTGCCGCCCACGAGACCGGGACGCTCGCGCAGCTCGACATCCGGCGCACCCGCCCGAGCGAGACCGACCACGACCTGCGCGAGCGCAACCCGCTCGGCAAGATTCCGACGCTGATCACCGACGACGGCATGGTGTTGTTCGACTCGCCGGTGATCTGCGAATACCTCGACAGCCTGCACGACGGTCACAAGCTGTTTCCCGCCGCCGGGCCGGCGCGCTGGCAGGCGCTGCGCCAGCAGGCCGAGGCCGACGGCGTGCTCGATGCGGCGATCCTGCGCCGGACCGAAAGCAACCGCCGCGAGGAATTGCGTTCGAAGGCCTGGATCGGTCACCAGACCGCCGCCATGCACCGCGCGCTGGCGCATCTCGAGGCCGACGCCGATACGCTCACCGGCGCGCCGACCATCGGCCACGTGGCCATCGGCTGCATGCTCGGCTACCTCGACTTTCGCTTCCCCGAAGAGGACTGGCGCGGCCTGGCGGCCAACCTGTCCGACTGGTACGCTGGGTTCAGCCAGCGCCCGTCCATGCAGGCGACGGTGCCGTCGGACCAGGCCTGAGCGGCGCCGGTGGCGCCCGCCCGCCCCGATCCGGAGAGAGCCTTCGCCGCCGCCATGGCGCTGCAACGCGCGGGGCGCCTGGCCGAGGCCGAGCGCGCCTGGCGCGCACTCGCCGGCCAACTGCCGAACCATGCCGGCGTGCATGCCAATCTGGCCATGGTGCTGTGGCAGCTCGGGCGGCATGACGACGCCGAGGCGGCCGCCGCCGATGCGCTCGCGCGGCCCTATGGCTTTGCGCGGCTGAACAGCATTTCCCTGGCGGCGAGCACGGCGCCGCCGACGATCAGCACGCAACCCGCAGCCACCGCCCAGCTGTCCTCGCC
>JAYNJY010000472.1:0-1508 GCA_038110665.1 Rhodospirillaceae bacterium
GCCGAACAGGCGAACCGGCTGATGTTCTTCCTGGCCCGCGACGAGGCCCTGACCTCGGTCCTGAGCGCGGCGGACATGGAGGAACTGTTCGGCGTCGATCCGGTCGCCTACCACACCAAGCACGTGGAGACGATCTTCAAGCGCGTGTTCGGAAGCGCGTGACCGCCATGACGGCGCTCGAGAACCCGCTCAAGACGAAGCTCGCCAAGGGCGAGCCCGTGTTCGGAACGATGGTCACCATGCCGAGCGTCGGCCTCACGCAGACGCTCGCCGCCGCCGGCTTCGACTGGCTGGTGTTCGACATGGAACACGGGCCGATGACGATCGAGTCGGTGCACGGCATGATCAACGCCACCGCCGCCACCGGTTGCGTGCCCCTGGTGCGCCTGCCGACCGTGGCGCCCTGGCTCGCCAAGCCGGCGCTCGACGCCGGTGCGCTCGGGTTGCTGTTCCCGATGGTCGAGACGCCGGATAAAGCGGCCGAGGCGGTCGCGGCGGCGACCTATCCGCCGAAGGGCCGGCGTGGCTTCGGGCCGTTCTACGCGCACAAGCGCTGGGGCGTATCGATGCTCGACTACGCGCGCCAGGCTGACGCGGCGATCCTCAAAGTGCTGTTCATCGAGCACATCGAGGCGATCGGCCGCATCGACGAGATTCTCGCCACCGACGGCATCGACGTTGCTTTCGTGGCCCCCTTCGATCTCTCGCAGAGCATGGGCAAACCCGGCGATTTCGACGCGCCCGAATTCCGCGACGCCATGGCCCGCGCCGAAGTCGCGGTCAACGCGTCGGCCACCGTGCTTGGCGGGCTGGCGACGTCGGCCGACCACGGCCGCGCCATGCTCGAACGCGGCTACAAATTCCTGATGCTCGGTTTCGACGGCCTGATCATCGACGGCGCCGCGCGCGCCATGCTCGACGGCGTCAGGTCTTAAGCAAAAATCCTGGGATCGGCCCCGAAAGGCCGGCGGCTCAGCCGGCCGTGCCCTTGTGGTCCTTGTCGAGGGCTTCCGGTTAGGCGCCGCTCAACTGCTCGCGCGCCGTGCCTTCGAGCTTGGTCAGCTTGGCGCGCACGTCGGCCTCGGTGATCTTGGAACCCTTGGCGGCGATGTCGGCCATGACCTTGCGCATGACGTCCTCGTCGCCCGGCTCGTCGAGATCGGCGACGACGACTTCCTTGGCATAGGCCTCGGCGGCGGCGCCGGTCATCCCGAATTCGCCGGCCAGCCAGAGGCCAAGCAGCTTGTTGCGCCGGGCCGCAACCTTGAAGGCGAGCTCTTGATCCTGCTTGTACTTGGCTTCGAAACTCTTTTCGCGGTCGCTGAAGGCGTCGGACATGGCGCTTTCTCCGGTGATGGCGGTTGTGGTACCCATTTTTTAGTCCGGCGCATCGGCGGGCGCAACCCGGAGCGCGCTGTTTTTTCGCGGGCTGGCGGTGCCCGGCCGCAGGCGCTATCAAGAGAGCATGTGCACCGTCGTCGTCCGGCGCCGCCCTGGCCACCCCTGGC
>JAYNJY010000473.1:0-1505 GCA_038110665.1 Rhodospirillaceae bacterium
AGCTTCGCCTGGTCGCCGCGCGCGACGGCCGCTACGAGTTCGAGGACACGCCGGTACCGGTCGCCGGCCTCTTTTCCACCGGAGCCAGCGGCGTCATCGTGGTCGAGGAACGCTTCTCGGTGTGCTACCGCGCGACCCAGCAATAGGGCCGGCAGTCGGGCCAGCGATCGGGCCGGCGATGGGGGTTGGTTTCGCCGGATCAAGGCTGGTATAGTCGCCGCGGAAGGTTGGCGCCGGACGGGCTTCTCGCCAACCCGGTCAGGTCCGAAAGGAAGCAGCCGTAACGAGTTTCGGTCCGGGTCGGTGTCCAGCCTTCCGCTTCGCCCAGGGAACCACGAGGGAACCTCCAGGGGACCCCGGCAACGTAAACCCAGCAAGATAACCGACGCCGCATGAGCGATACCGACACCGCCGCCGAAAACGCGCCCGCCGCCGCGCCGGACACGGACGCCACGGCGGCCGGTGCCGATTATCGCGTCCTCGCCCGCAAATACCGCCCGACTACGTTTTCCGGCCTGATCGGCCAGGACGTGCTGGTGCGCACGCTGACCAACGCGATCAAGACCGGCCGCCTCGCGCACGCCTTCATGCTGACCGGCGTGCGCGGCGTCGGCAAGACGACGACGGCGCGCATCATCGCGCGCGCGCTCAACTGCATCGGCCCCGACGGCCAGGGCGGGCCGACCACCGAACCCTGCGGCCGGTGCGCCAACTGCATCGCCATTTCCGAGGACCGCCACGTCGACGTGCTCGAGATGGACGCCGCCAGCCGCACCGGCGTCGACGACATCCGCGAACTGATCGACGGCGTGCGCTACCGCCCGACCTCGGCGCGCTACAAGGTCTACATCATCGACGAAGTGCACATGCTGACCAAGAACGCCTTCAACGCCCTGTTGAAGACGCTGGAGGAGCCGCCGGAGCAGGTCAAATTCGTCTTCGCCACGACCGAGATCAGGAAGGTGCCGGTGACGGTGCTGAGCCGTTGCCAGCGCTTCGATCTCCGCCGCGTCGATGTCGGCCTGCTCGAAAACCATTTCGGCGCCATCGCCGAGAAGGAGGGGGCGAGCTTGAGCGCGACCGCGCTCTACCTGATCGCGCGCGCCGCCGACGGTTCGGTGCGTGATGGCTTGAGTCTGCTCGACCAGGCGATCAGCCGCGCCGATGGCGAGATCACCGACACCCAGGTGCGCGACATGCTCGGCCTCGCCGACCGCTCGCAGAGCTACGAGCTGTTGGAGGCAGCCATGGCCGGCGACGCCGCCGCCGCGCTCGCCATCATCGAGGACCTGCTCGAGGTCGTGCACCTCTTGACCCGCGTCAAGGTCGTGCCCGCCGTGCTCGAGGATCCGGCCCTGCCCGAGATCGAGCGCCGGCGCGGCCGCGAATTGACCGAGCGGCTTTCCATGCCGGCCTTGAGCCGCGCCTGGCAGATGCTCTTGAAGGCCATGGGCGAGGTGAGGACCGCACCCTCGGCGCGCCAGGCCGCTGACATGGCGCTGGTG